>JAYVSL010000016.1:0-13631 GCA_043775355.1 Planctomycetota bacterium | reverse complement strand
ACGTCTACGTGATTGCCTGGCCGATGATTTCACCGCCGTCGCTCAGGTGATGGGCGAACGCGCCTTCACCAAAATGGCGGATGCTTTCATCGCCGCGTGCCCACCAGTTGACGCCACGCTGAATGCCTATGGCCGTTTCTTTCCACCATGGTTGTTGACCACTCGTATCGCTGCACGCATTCGTTTAGCCGAACTGGCGCGCCTGGAATGGGCTTTGGTTGAAGCCATCCACGCCGCTACCGCGCCATCATTAAGTGGCGCCGCCTTGGCCGGAGTCGCGCCGCACGCTTGGGGTGCGATTCGTTTGGTGGTCGCGCCTTCACTGCGGGTTCTGCCGTGTCGCTTCAATACCAACGCCGTCTACGAAGCCTTTCGCATCGCGAAGCCATTGCCCACACCACAACGTAAGAGCGGTGGAATCGCAGTCATCCGCAATGCTGATGGTTTAATGCGCTTTACTCTCGATGCCGATGAAACCCGCGTTTTATCACGTATCGTGAACAGAGCCCCACTTGGCGAAGCACTTAATGGTCTTCCCGCCGCGCGTCTGGCGATGATTCGTAATGCGTTTTCACGTTGGCTGACGCAAGGTTTTTTCACCGCGCTCGGTTAATTTCCCACCCCTTCATCAACCCAGTCTCGGCACAGCGTGCCGACCACGGAGTCCTCATGACTATTCTCCATCGCTTGATCGCGCTCTATGACCACGGAGTCGCCCTGCTGCTACGCCTCGACAGCGTGCCTCTTCTCATTGCTCGCGTCAGCGTTGGCTGGGTCATGGCCGAATCTGGCTGGGGGAAACTCGGAAAAATTCCTGACGTGGTTAAGTTTTTTCGCGAACTCGGAATTCCCGCGCCAGAAATCCAAGCGCCCATGGCTGCTATCAGTGAACTGTCATTCGGCTGCATGTTAATGATTGGACTTTTCACGCGAATCTCAGCCATCCCGCTCATGATAATCATGACCGTAGCGATCATCACCGCAAAACGCGATGACATTAAAACCGCCAGCGACCTTTTGGGCATGAGCGAATTTCTCTTTATCTCACTCCTGCTCATTCTGCTCGTTCGTGGCGGCGGCGCATGGTCGTGTGACCGCGTCTTGGTGTGGAAGCGCTCGTGCTGCGCCCATCACCCATCAATCACCTGACCCTTCGCGACCCTCAAAGCGACTCCATGTGAACGAAAACCGTTGCTCACCGTGCTCGAACCGACCCCAACTGAAGCACCCCTCAGCGCCATGAGTGGGTGGCGCGGTCGCCGCCAATCAACGCCGGTCGCTTGTTTGCCTCTGGTGCGCCGGGAGGGGCTTCCTATTTTGCCCCGTCCCGCGTAGGCCGCGGGCAAGGAAACTGCATGCCCTTTCTCGATACGATGACCGCCGTGGTCAAACGCGTCCTCGGCACCAGCAACGATGCGATGTTGCGTAAGTTGTGGCCCGCCGTCCAACTGGTCACCAAGCTGGAGCATGAGTTTCAGCAATTGGATGACGCGACTTTGCGGGAACGCAGCGCGGCTTTACGCAAACGCGTCATTGATGGCACCAGCTTGGATGCCATTCAGGTCGAGGCGCTGGCGTTAGCGCGCGAGGCCGCCGATCGCCGCATTGGCATGTGGAACGCCATCGATCCAGCCAAGGGCTTTGGTGATGAACATTGGGGCGCGGCCAAGGCCGCCGTTGATGAGGTCCGCGCCAAGTTGGCCAGCGGCACCGATGCCTGGGACCTCGACTTACCAGCGTCCGCTTATGCTGCGATTCGCACGCGCCACCCGAAGTCTGCGCCACCATTTCGTATGCGTGCGCACGATGTACAGGTGCTCGGCGCGATGGTCCTTCATGCGGGTAAGATCGCCGAAATGCGCACTGGCGAGGGTAAAACTTTAGTCGCTTCGCTGACGTGCTACCTCAACGCGCTCGGTGGGCGCGGAGTGCACGTCATTACCGTGAACGATTATCTTGCGGCGCGCGACGCCGCCTGGAATGCGCCCACGTTGCGCTTTCTTGGCATCACGGTTGGCGCCATTCAAAACCAACAGCCGCCATTTTTGCGTAAACAAATTTACGCCTGCGACGTGACGTACGGCACCAATAATGAATTCGGCTTCGATTATTTGCGCGACAACTTGGCCCGCGCTCTGGATGAGCAGGTCCAGACCCGCCGCTCTTTTGCGGTGATCGACGAAGTCGACTCGGTCTTGATCGACGAAGCCCGCACACCGTTGATTATCAGTGGTCCAGCGGTTGGTCGAAAACAATTCTACGCCCAAGCCAATGAAGTTGCGCTGCAACTTGCCGCTGGCGCAGATTTCGAAGTCGACATCAAAGATCGCCACATCACGTTAAGCGATACGGGTATCGACAAAGCTGCTAAACTGTTCGGTGTGCCGAATCTGTACGACGGCGATGCGATGCACTTGCCGCACTTCTTGGACAACGCGCTCAAGGCGCACCATCTTTACCACCGCGACAAAGAATACTTGGTCTCCAACGGTCAGGTCAAAATCATCGATGAATTCACTGGTCGTACGATGGAAGGCCGTCGTTGGTCGGATGGTTTACATCAAGCCATTGAAGCCAAAGAAGCCGTCGAAACCAAAGAAGAAAACCAAACCTACGCCACCATCACGTTGCAGAACTTCTTCCGTCTGTACGGCAAACTCGCAGGCATGACCGGCACGGCGATGACCGAAGCCAACGAATTCAACGCCATCTATAAACTGGAAGTCATCGCCATTCCACCGAATCGCCAGGTCGTGCGCACGGACTTGGCCGACCTGATTTACGGTAGCGAACGCGAAAAATACGAGGCCATCGTCGCCGAAGTCGAAGAGCTGCACGCCATCGGTCAGCCCGTCTTGGTCGGTACCATTTCGGTCGAGGTCAGCGAACGCCTGAGCGAATTGCTGACCCGCAAAGGCGTGCCGCACGAAGTGCTCAATGCCCGTCAACACCAGCGTGAAGCCGAAATCGTCAGCAAAGCTGGCAAATTCGGCGGAGTCACCATCGCCACTAACATGGCCGGTCGCGGAACCGACATCGTGCTGGGCGCAACCACCGCGCAGGAAGCATTCAAACACTGGCAAGCGCATGAGCTGATGCCCAAGCGCCTGACGCCGAATGATTCGCCCGAACAAATCGACGACGCCACCCTCGATTTGTGGGTGAAGAAATTTGTCGGCGAACAAGACGCCGAAAAAATGCGCGGCTCGCCGAAAGATCAATTGCTCAAGGCAATCAACGCCAAACGTAAATTGTCCGGCTTTGGCCCTCTGCCACTGCCATCGACTTTCCATTCCGGCGTTGACGTGCGCCAAATCGGCGGTCTGCGTATTGTTGGTACCGAACGGCATGAAAGTCGCCGAATTGATAATCAGCTGCGCGGTCGCTCTGGCCGCCAAGGCGATCCGGGTTCATCGCGCTTCTATCTGTCGCTTGATGACGACTTGATGAAACGCTTCGCTGGCCCAACGATGGCAAATCTGATGCGCCGCATGGGCCTGAAAGATGGCATCCCCATCGAATCACCAATGGTCAGTCGCCAAGTAGAAAAAGCTCAGAAGAAGGTCGAAGAATTCCACTACGGCATTCGCAAGAATCTGTTGGAATACGATCAAGTCGCCAACAGCCAGCGCACCATTATTTACCGTCAGCGCCTGCAAGTATTGGATGGCAAGGATCTAGAGAAAATGCTGCTCGGACTCTACCGCAAAGCGGTGGATGAAGTGGTGCAAAAAACTGCTGAAGATGGCACGCGTGGCAATGATCTTGCCCAACGCATTAGCGATACCGTGGCCAAAGAATTCGGCCTTCCTGCTCCGGCCGCAGATTCCATCCCGGTCAAAGAAGGTGGCGACGCCTGTTTAGCGATGTTGATGAACGTCATCACCAAAGCCTTGGAAGCACGCAAAGCGGAAATGGGCGAGGTCTACGACCACGTCATGCGTTTTGTTTTGCTCGACGTCATCGACCGCCGCTGGAAAGATCACTTGTACGCCATGGATCACCTGCGTCACGCCATCGGCTTAGAAGGGTATGCGCAAAAAGATCCGCGCATGCGCTACAAAGAAGAAGGCTATCGCTTGTTCAACACCATGACCGAGCTGATCAATCACGACGTCGCGCGTTTGTTCTTCCGTCTGCAGGTTCAAGCTCAGCCACCAGAACCAGAAGGCGTCGGCCCAGCGCCACATCTGGAAGCCGCCGGCTTCAAAGCCGCAGCTGCCGGAGAAGCGCCGCCACGTCCGGTCGCCCCGCCGCGTCCAGCTGCTCCCGATCTGCTCGGTCCAGGACCAACCAAACGCCCAGGTCCGACCGAACCATGTCCGTGTGGATCAGGCGCACAGTTCCGCAACTGCCACGGGAAATAAACCGTAGTAGCAAGGACTGCTGAAAGATTCATTTTTCCGCCATCTGCTCTGACAACTAACGCCCGCGAGGACCACCATGGATGCCATGGCTTCCAACATGCCGACGGCGCTTGATCCGATGGTGTGGCTCATCGCCGGGGCTGCTGCTGGCGCGATATTCACGTGGTTCATGCTCAAGAACCGTGCGGCGGAACATTTCCGTCACGGCTATGACAAAGCCCAACAAGAAGCTCGTGCGGAACACGCCGTTGCCGAAAAAAACCAAGCGATCCTCACGGAACGCCTCGCTGCGAATGAACGCAGTCTGAACGAATTACGCGGCCGACTCAGCGACGCCGACGCGGTGCTCGAACGTTTGCGCGGCGAGCACGCCCACCAAGGCGCACGCACTGCTGAACTCACGACTCGGCTGGAAGAAGAACGGCGAACGGCGGGCGAAAAACTTTTGTTGCTGGATCAAGCTCAGGCCAAACTTGCCGATGCTTTCAAAGCGCTGTCTTCGGAAGCACTGCGGCACAACAATCAATCGTTCATGGATCTGGCGAAGGCGACTTTGGAAAAATTTCAAGAAGGCGCTAAAGGTGATTTGAACCAACGACAACAAGCCATCGATGCCGTTCTAAAACCGATTAAAGAAACCTTGGAAAAAGTCGGCGGCTCGCTGTCTGAATTAGAAAAGAACCGCGTCGGCGCTTACGCCGAACTGAAAGAACAAGTCAAAGCCCTCGCCACCGGTCAAGGCCAACTGCAAACCGAAACGCGCAATCTGGTCACCGCTCTGCGTGCTCCGGCGGTGCGCGGACGCTGGGGAGAAATCCAACTCAAGCGCGTCGTCGAACTCGCGGGCATGCTCGATTACTGCGATTTTACCTTGCAATCCACTGTCACTAGCGGCGATGGTTACTTACGCCCAGATCTGGTGGTGAAACTTCCCGGTGGCAAAGCGATTGCCGTGGATGCGAAAGCTCCGCTCGCCGCCTATCTCGCCTCACTCGAAGTCGAAGGCGATCAACGCGCCGCCTGCCTGCGCGATCACGCGCGCCAAATTCGTGATCACCTGCACAAGCTCAGCGCGAAATCGTACTGGGAACACCTCAGCCCAACGCCAGAATTCGTCGTGCTGTTTCTACCCGGCGAAACTTTTTTCAGCGCCGCGTTGGAAGCAGATCCGTCATTGATCGAAGTCGGCGTCGAAGCGCGCGTCATCCTTGCCACCCCAACCACGCTCATCGCCCTGCTTCGCGCGGTGGCTTATGGCTGGCGCCAAGAACAACTCGCCGCTAATGCCCAACAAGTCGCTGATCTCGGCGCCGAGCTGCACGCTCGGCTTCGCGTCTTCGTCGAACATTTCAGCAAAGTTCGCAACGGCCTAGAAACGGCCGTCGATTCCTACAACAAAGCCGTCGGCTCGTTCGAAACCCGCGTGCTGGTCAGCGCACGCAAATTAAAAGAACTCGGCGCGGGCAGCGGCGATGATCTCGACGTTATTGAGGAAATTGATAAAGTACCGCGCGCAATTCAGATGCCGGATGGGTAGTGGATAACGTCCGGCACGTTGCGCAAATTCGATCAGCGATGGTGTCAATAATCTACAGCGAAAGAACCCGGCGTAATGCGGTGTCTATCATAAACATGGTGGAATCATCTAATTGTCCCACCTGTTCGCTCAAACGACTGCGGTCCAACGTGCGCATTTGTGTCACATTAGCCACGGAATCTTTGGGCAAACCAGTTTCCTGCCTCGTAAGCGAGACACAGCCTGGCGCTTTCCGGAGATCCATATTACTCGTTAATGACAAAACGATCGTCGTAGCCAATTTGCTCAGATTATATCCATCCGATTGAATAACCAAAACCGGACGACGAAAGCCAGGCTCAGAGCCAAGAGGCTCACCAAGATCAGCCCAGAAAATATCGCCGCGCCGCATTACCATTCCACCGAACGCATATCTTTCACTGACGCGTTCAGAAAAACGGGGTCAACAGGTTGGCCGTATTTTTCAATATGGGCGTTTATTTTTTCGGTAATATTATTTTCGAGGTGTTCATTGATGAATTTTTCAAGCGCCATGACATAAAGTTGGCTGCGACTAACGTGTAATCGCGAGGCCAACGTGTCAGCTTGCTCAAAAACATCATCCGGTAGGGAAATGGCAGTCTTCATAAGCTTTGTTTATACCGAGTTATACCACTCGTCAATGGCCCAACATTCAGGTCATGGGGCGGACTCACAGGCGATAGAAATGCGCGAAAAACGTCGTGGTCCGCTTCCATGCGACGATTGAATAGGTTAGGCACCTAAGTTTATCGGTAGCACATTCGTTCATGTTTCCGCCTTACTCTCCGCTTCGCGGTAATGGAACACCAACCAGAACACGATCAGCACGACGATGGCAAAAGCTGATAACGGTAGCCAGAAGTGTGACCAATAGGGCAGCGATGCGATGGAGTCTGGCTCGACACGATTACCTTTGGCGTCGATGAAAGCCCAGCCGCCCAAATATCCAGCGACAATGGCGCCGACATACAAACCAAGCCCTTGGGTGAAGAACATGTTCATCGCCTGCGCTTGGCCACGAATGGAGGATGGAGTCACCTTGTCGACGTAGACTTGTCCGGCGACGAAGAAGAAATCGTAGCAAATGCCGTGCAGCGCAACACCAAGTAAGTAAACCAAGAATCCCAGGTGCATGAACGGAATAGGGAAGCCGCCAAGCACGATACCTGGATAAGCCGGGTTCACCGATTTATCAGCAAGAAATGCAGCGGGGATCGAGCCTTCTGCGGTCGCCCAGCTGAAGAAAAGATAGCGCACGGACCACGCCACAATGCCAATGGCGATCATGCGTTTGATGCCAAGTCGACGTAATAAAAATGGCATCAAGAACAACATTCCGGCTTCCAGCCACGTGCCCACATTGCCCCAGGCCGTGGCATGACTCAGTCCCATAGCGCCGGTCAGATTGCCGATATTCGCATAGTATGCCGACAGTGGAATACAGACCAAAAATGCGCAAATCATGTAGGCAGCAAAAGTCGGGTTTCTCCATTCCTTCCAAGCATCGACAAAAAACAACTCGCGTACAGAGAATGGCTGGCCCTTTTTGGGAGCAGGAGTGGCAGGCAGCGTCAGGCAAAATAAGCCAACGACGAAACTGGTAATGGCAGCAATATAAAATTGCGCTGGGCCTTGACCTGCCTCAATCGGATTTCCATCGGCGCCGACGGTGGTAAAGCCAAAAGCCAACACCAAACCAGCAATAATCCAGCCCATCGTGCCCCATAAACGCACCAAAGGAAATTGCTCGTTACCACTTGGGAGATGGCGGAAAGCCAAGGCTGCGGTTAGCGCCAACGTCGGCATGTAGCACAACATGTGCGCAAAAATACCGTAGTTGAACCAACTGCTTTTGGGCAACGTGATGCCTGCAATGGTGAGCGTATACCACGCGACTTCCTGTGCTCCTGCCGCATTTGTTTGCATCACTGCTGTGCCGGGCATGTCGCCAATCACTGGCAGGCACCACATGATCGCGCCGCCAAGGAGAAAACACGTCGCCAGAACTTTTTCGGCGTTAAAGAAGCGATCGACGCAGAGACCCAGAAAGAACGGTGCGATGATGGCGGCCAGCGGGCCAGCGGTGTAAAGCCAGTAAGCATCTCGCGCCATTTCGTGGGTGCTCATGTAACGAGCCCCGGTGACGTACCATGCGCCCCAAATAAAAAATTGCAGAAAGAACAATACCGACAAGCGGCTGAGAATAAAAGGCGGAGCGAGTTGCTGCATAAAGTTCTTTCGGAGTTTCAGTTTGCCAGCGGCGACCGCTTCATGCGGTTACAAAGCCACCACTTGTCCGGTGCGGATTGACTGCTCGGCGGCCAGGACGATCGCCAGGCTGTCACGCGCTGCGGCCCAGTGATCGTTGAGGTCGATGCCTTCACGAATGGCTTTCAAGAAATACGCTTGTTCGCGCTCACACAATCCGTCGTGATCCGGTTCGTCAGCCATGCTGATCAATTTATCCGGATGGACAAATTCGTTGGCCTTATCGATTTGGCCAAGATGCACGCGAATCGCGCTGGTCGCGGTGTGGGCGCCGACGTCATCGCTGGTAGTTTTTTCGACTTTATCCCCGGCTTCAATCGTGACCGAGCCTTTGGGGCCAACGACGTCTTTCACAAAGAATGCGGCAGTGCTCATCATCGGTCCCCAACCGGCTTCGTACCAGCCAACTGAACCATCCGCGAAGACCACTTGCAGCTGACCGTAGTTATACATTCCAGGCGGTAATTCTTCGCTCAAACGTGCGCCAATAGCGCTGACGCGTAGCGGTTTGCTGCCGGTCATCTGACACATCACATCGACGTAGTGAACGCCGCAATCGACGATCGGTGACGACGACGCCATCAAACTGCGATGCACGTCCCACATGCGGCCATGGCTTTGTTGATTCAGATTCATGCGCATCACCAGCGGACGACCGAGCTGTTGTGCTTCACGAATGAACACCTGCCACGACGGATGATGGCGCAAAATGTAGCCGACCACCAATTGCCGCTTTGCTGCACGCGCCGCAGCGATGACGCGCTCACACGATGCGACACTTGGGGCCACTGGTTTTTCGGTGAATACGTGACAGCCCTGCGCTAATGCCGCCACCGCGATGGCCTCGTGGGTGTCGGGATAGGTCGCGATGCACACCGCGTCTGGCTTGGTCTCTTTCAGCGCGACGCGCCAATCCTCAAACAATGCATGTCCACCGCCGATTTCAGTATCGACGGCGTTTTTACTGTCGCCGCGCGCGACTAATCCGCAGACGCGAAAACCTGGGATGCGATGATACGCCTTGGCATGCGAACGGCCCATGTTGCCACAGCCGATGACCAGGACACGAATTTCAGGAGTGATGGCAGCGATGACAGCGGACATAGCGTTTCCTAATGTTGAGGCGGCGCAGCCTGCCCAGAATCATGAGCGATGTCTGCCGGCAATCCTACCAATCCGTCACCATTGTCCCACACAGATGAGATGAAATAACGAACCCCACTTGTGCGAACCCTGACAACGCGGGAGCATATCCCAAGGTAGACACACCATGCTCAAGCCATCTCTGCTCGCGCTCGTGTTGCTTGCGGTCATCCACTCCAGCAATGTCGTCGCCAATGCCTCCGAGATTCCTGCTGGATTTACGCCGCTGTTTAACGGCACTGATTTGAGTGGTTGGTGGGGTTGCGAAACCGAAGATCCCGCCAAGTGGAAGGCGCTTCCGGCTGAGCAACTCGCCGCCAAAAAAACCGCGAGTCTGACTGATATTCAAGCCCACTGGCGCGTGGAAAACGGCGAGCTGATCAACGATGGCAAAGGTTTATTCCTGACTACCGACGCTGATTACGGCGACTTCGATCTGCGCCTGGACTACCGCACGGTGGCGCAAGCCGACAGCGGTATTTATCTCCGTGGCATTCCCCAAGTGCAAATCTGGGACACCACCGAAGCGGGCGGCAAATGGGACATTGGCGCCAGGTTCGGTTCCGGTGGCTTGTGGAATAATCCCAAAGACTGGGCCGGTCGCGATCCGTCGGTAAAAGCAGACAAACCGTTTGGTGAGTGGAATCACCTGCGCGTCGTGATGGTTGGCGAACGCGTGACGGTATGGCTGAATGAACAGCGCGTGGTCGATCATGCGCGCTTACAAAATTACTTCGCCAAAGATAAACCGGTTCCACGCAGCGGACCACTCCAACTGCAAACCCACGGCGGCGAAATTCGCTGGCGCCAAGTGATGGTCAAAGCGCTCTCGGTGGATGAAGCCAACACCATCCTCGCTGCTGGCGGACCAGAAAAAACTGAACTGAACAAAGGCTTTACCAGCATTTTTAATGGCGTTGATTTTACTGGCTGGAAAGGGCCAGTTGATCAATACCAGATCGTTGATCAGGCCATCGTCTGTAAACCCGGTAAAGGCGGAACCATTTTTACCGCTGAAACGTACAAAGATTTCACCGTCCGCGTGGAGTTTCGTTTACCCGCAGGCGGTAACAACGGCCTGGCGATTCGTTATCCAGGCGACGGCGATACTGCTTATGTCGGCATGTGCGAACTGCAGGTCTTGGACAACGATAGTCCAAAATATACGAAACTCGACGCACGACAGTTTCACGGTTCTGCTTATGGTATGGCCGCTGCACACCGTGGTTTTCTGCGCCCGGTCGGACAGTGGAACTATGAGGAAGTTACCGTTCACGGTTCGACCATTCGCGTAGAGTTGAACGGCACTCAGATTCTTGATACCGACCTTGCCAAAATCACCGATTTCAAAAGCAGCAGCAAACATCCAGGAAAAGACCGCACAGAAGGCCATTTCGGCTTTGCCGGACACGATGATCCGGTGGCTTTTCGCAACGTCTTCATCCGCGTTGATTAAAGTTTTCACACACTCAGTCCTTGAACTACACTCCAACATCACCTGAATAGCGACCCATGTCCGACCCCATCCGCCCAGCTCCTCCCTCCGCGCCCAGCCACCTACTTGATCGCCGTCATTTCGTCGGGGCAGGTTCGTTAGCTGCGCTCGGCATGCTCTTTGGCGGCGGCAGTATGTATGCTGAAGAATTCACCCCAAAGTATACGCCACCGGTGGCCAACGTTACGCCGGTCGGTTGTGCGGTGATTGGATTGAATGAACAAGGCCGCGCGATTTTAACCGCTCTCAGTAACGCCGCTGGGGCGAATGTTCTGCGCATCTGCGATACTTACGAAGGAACGCACGACCGCGCGATTGAGCTCGCGCCGAAAGCGACCGTCGGTACCGATGCGAACGAAGTGTTTGCCGACCCTGCGGTTCAAGCGGTGTGGATTTGTACGGCAACGCATCAGCACAAAGATTTGGTGCTCGCTGCACTCAAAGCTGGTAAGCACGTTTATTGCGAAGCACCGCTGGCCCACACCATCGACGACGCGCGCATCATCGCCCAAGCCGCAATTGCTGCCAAAGGCTTGGTATTTCACAGCGGTCTGCAACAGCGTAACGATCCGCAACACCTGCATGTGTTCAAGTTCGTGCGCACGGGCGCGCTCGGCGACATCGCCACGTGCCGCGCGTATTACCATAAACGTACCCCCTGGCTTCGCAAAGCGGCCAATGACGAACGAGAAGCAGCCATCAACTGGCGACTCGATCCCAAACTTTCGCTCGGCCTTGCTGGAGAAATCGGCATTCATCAATTCGATGTCGCTTCGTGGTTTCTCAAATCGTTGCCCACTGCCGTGTACGGAGCTGGCTCGATCCGCGACGGGAAAGCGGGTCGTGCAGTCAACGACACCGTGCAGGCGATTATGGAATTTCCCAACGGCATCAATCTCAGTTACGACGCCTCGTTAGTTAATTCTTTTGAGGGCACTGCTGAAACCTATCTTGGGACGCAAGCTGGCATTCTTATCCGGGATTATCGCGCATGGATGTTCAAGCAATATGACTCCGTCGCAAAAGGCTGGGAAACCTATGCCTTCCGCGAAAAAGTCGGTGAAGACATTGGCATCGCCTTGGTTGCCGACGCGACCAAAATACTTGCCGAAGATAAAGAACCCAGTGAAAATCGAGAGATTGATCCCAAGCGCACAGCGCTCGTCACTTCGGCTGAAGCATTCATGGATGCCATTCGTGGTAAAACCCCGAGCGCCTGTGATGCCCTGACGGGATTTCATGCGAACGTCATCGCCATTACTGCCAACCAAGCCATTACCGAAAACAAGCGCATCGCTTTCCAACCAGAATGGTTCGCACTGTAAGCCAATCTTTCCTCATTCCGCTTAACCGACTCCACTCCTCACACAACGCTCCCGCTGCCAAGGATCCAACCCCATGTCCCAAACACCGAAACTTCCCGCCGTCTCTCGTCGCTCGTTGCTGAAAGGCGCAGCGGCAGCACTGACCGTCGCTGGCATCGGCTGCACCGACCAACGATCGACGGCAGGAGCAGCGGCTGGCGAAGCGGTCGCCGCTGCGGCACCAGCAGCCGGTGGCATGGACATGGCGCCATTCACCGCCGGCAAGCGCTCGCCCAGCACCATATTAAATACTGGTCGCGTGCTCGGCGCCAATGATCGCATTCGCGTCGCCGTGATCGGCGTCGGTGGCCAAGGATTCGGCGCACACGTCAAAGATTTGCTGAAGCACGCTAAAGACCTGAACATCGATGTGGTCGGCGCTTGCGACGTCTACACCCCGCGCCTTGATCGCGCCGCAAAAGAAATGGCCAAAGGCAAGAATCCCGCGCCCACCATCTTTGCGGAAAAAGATTACCGTCGGATACTTGACAATAAGGACATCGACGCCGTCGTCGTTGCCACGCCCGAACACTGGCACGCACCGATTTCGCTCCAAGCCATGGACGCTGGCAAGCACGTCTATTGTGAAAAACCGATGACCCGTCACTTGGACGAGGCCTTCGCTCTGGTCGATACGCAAAAGCGTACGGGAAAAGTTTTTCAGCTCGGCATTCAATATACTTCCAGTCCCAGATACCAAGAAATAGGGGCATTTATCCGCTCTGGAAAAATCGGCCAACTGGTTGCCGGTCAGGGCAGCTATTGCCGTAATGCAGGGAAAAAAGGTGAATGGAACTACGGCATCGATAAAGACGCCGGTCCTGACAATCTCGATTGGGATATGTGGCTTGGCTCGACGAAAAAACTCCCATGGAATGATGACGCCAAGCAACGTTTCTTCCGCTACCGTAAATATTGGGATTACAGCGCTGGCATCCTGGGCGACCTGATGCCGCACAAAATGGGGCCTTTCTTGATCGCCTGTGGCAATCCTGAATTCCCGACGCGCGTCACCAGCATTGGTACGCGAAATGTTTCACTCGACCGCGAAGTCGATGACAACATTCAAGTGTTGGCGGAGTTCCCCAGCGGTTGGACCATGTTGTTTACCGGTTCAACGGTGAATGAAGTCGGCTTGCCGGATGTCTTTCGTGGTTCCAAGGGCTCTGTCTTCATGGGCGGAGAAACTGCGGTTGCCAAAGCCGAACGCCCCTTCGCCGAAGAGATGGAAGAAACCATCGTCTCCAAGGGCAGCAACGTCGATATTCCTGATCACCACAAGAACTGGATCGACGCCATTCGCACCGGATCCAAGCTCAACTGCCCAGTCGAACTCGGCGCGAAACTGCAAACCATCTTGGCGATGGCCGAGATGTCGTCACGCGCTAGCCGCATGATGTTGTTCGACGAAAAAACCCGCACGGTTCGCGCGGGAT
>JAYVSL010000015.1:0-6826 GCA_043775355.1 Planctomycetota bacterium | reverse complement strand
CAGAACCGAAAAATACCGGGGTAATCTTTCCCGCGCGAAAAGCTTCGTTGCTGAATGGATTTCCCGCGACCTCCAACATTTCTAATTCACCACGCATTTTCACGGCCAACTCTGGGCCGATTACTTCGGCGGCGTGCTCGCTGCCGAGTGGAATCCGTTCCATGCTGGCGCGCTGCGCGCCACCTGCGGCAGTCTTGCGGAACGCCAACAAATCACCACTCACGCGATCAACCACGCCAACAAAATCGCGACCCATGCCAACCGGCCAATTCATCGCGCTCGCTTGGATGCCGAGCACTTCTTCGACCTCGGTCATCAATTCCAGCGGATCACGACCGGGCAAGTCGCACTTATTAATAAAAGTCAGCACTGGCACGCC
Organism: Planctomycetota bacterium; assembly: GCA_043775355.1. Lineage (GTDB taxonomy): Bacteria > Planctomycetota > UBA11346 > UBA11346 > UBA11346 > BOG-1363. Next base: position 6,447 of record JAYVSL010000015.1, on the reverse strand, counting down.
GCGCAGTTTACAGGCAGCAAATAATTTACGGGTCTGAGTTTCAACGCCCTTCGACGCATCCAGCACCATGATCGCGCTGTCGGCGGCAGTCAGCGTGCGATAGGTGTCCTCACTGAAATCTTGGTGCCCTGGAGTATCGAGCACGTTGATGATGTGCCCCTTGTATTCGAACTGCATGGCCGAAGCGGTAATCGAAATACCGCGCTCCTGCTCCATGCTCATCCAGTCCGAAGTTGCCAACTTGCCGGTCTTACGATTTTTGACCATGCCCGCCGTACGCAACATACCGGCATAAAGCAGCAGTTTTTCCGTCAACGTCGTCTTACCAGCATCCGGATGGGCGATGATGGCAAAGGTCCGGCGACGGGCGGTTTCGTTGGCGAGTTCAGGGGCGTGAGCGAGGTCGTTCATGGCAGGCGCGGCACCATCCGGCACCTGTCGCTGATGGCAACCGTTCATCGGAAAACGCTTGAAACAAACCCCGACTGCCGGAGATGAACAGGAACTCTCTTCGGCCTTCAGCGCTCCCGACCCAAGAGATGCCGAACCAAGAACCCCGCTCGCTTCATCGAGCCAAATGGCGTTTCCGCCGCACCATGTCGAGCACCTTGAACGACGACCAACTCAAAATCTTTACCCGCTTTTTCCAAGGCATGAGCCACCTGAAACGTCGATGCCGGATCAACATTGTCGTCAATTTCTCCGACGATCAGCATCAGTTTGCCCTGTAATTTTGCGGCATGCGTCACGTTTGAACTTTCGGCATATTGCGGGCCGATGGGCCAACCCATCCATAACTCATTCCACCAGATTTTATCCATGCGATTGTCATGACAGCCGCAGTCGGCGACGGCGACTTTATAAAATTCCGGATGAAACAACAACGCGCCCAAAGCATTTTGCCCACCTGCTGAGCCGCCATGGATGCCGACGCGCGACAAATCCATCCACGGGCGTTTGACGGCGGCGGCCTTCCACCACGGAATGCGATCAGAAAAACCAGCGTCTGCCAGGTTCTTCCAGCACACATCGTGGAATGCCTTCGAACGCCGTGACGTGCCCATCCCATCAATCGTACCAACCACAAAACCCAAATCGGCAATGTTCTGTTGGTAAGGATTTCGCGGGGAGAACGCCTTCGGCACCTCAGCACCTTGCGGCCCCGCGTAAATGTTCTCGACGATCGGATATGATGTGGTCGCAGCGAAATCTTTTGGCCGCCAAAGCACACCATAAATATCTGTCGTGCCATCACGCCCTTTGGCGACGAAACGCTCTGGTGGTTGCCAGCCAGTCGCAACCAATGCGCTGATGTCTGCTTGCTCCAGCGTGACTACTTGCTTGCCGGTATTTCCATCACGTAAGACGTGCTGCGGTGGCGCATCAACCCGCGACCACGTGTCAATCAACCAACGTCGATCCGGTGACCATTGCACGGTATGCGTGCCATCACCATCCGTCAGCCGCGTCAGACCACTGCCATCGAATGCCACGCGAGCATGATGAACGTAATACGGATCTTCGCCAGACACCATGCCGCCCGCCGTAAACCAAATCAGACCTGCGTCATCATCAACGCGTTCCACTTCATACATCACCCACTCACCCTTGGTGATGTGGTTCTTCACCTGACCGGTCACCGCGTCATAGCGATACAGATGATTCCATCCATCACGCTCCGACATCCACAGAATTTCGCGGCGACTTGCGAGCGGGTGATAAAATAACTTATAAGCATAATCAAAAAACGTAGGCGAACGTTCATCAATGATGGCGCGTGCTTTTCCATTTCGATCGATTTCCACCACCCGCTGCACCTGATGACCGCGCTGGTTAAAACGGAGTGTAAACGCACCACCATCAGGATTCCACGCCAAGTCATCGATGCTCCATGGATTTTCCAACAATGACACATCAACCGTGATGGCGATGTGATCAGCAACCCGAAATAAATACGGCCGAGGCGTATCAATACGATCACCAGGCTTGGCATACGGGATGGTCTTGGTTTTCGGTTGCAGTTGATCTTTTGGCGAAGACTCGACCAAGGTGACCATACGGCGATCACCATTTTGTACCCGCAAGCAGGCAAAATGCGTTGAATCGGGCGACCACGCCACCGGCAAATCATAATGATCGGCCTTCGTCCCGTCTTTACTCATCGCCACAGATTCACCGCCCGCGATCGGGCGCAGCCACATGTTCTGATTGCGTATAAACGCCTGCCATTTTCCATCGGGGGAGAGGTTTTGATCTTGACGAGCTGGAGCTTTCGTGGCCGCAGCGTCATCGATTTCAAAGCGCTGATTGCCAGCGCCGACCTCGAACACGCCAAGAATGCCACCGGACTTGTCGACCGCGATCCACACGTGACCAGCGAAGGTATTTTGTTGCGATTCTCCACCAGGAGCGACGTGAGCGTAGGATTTCCGCTCTCCGTTGGTGTCAGACCACATCAATTCAACGTCACCTTTCGTGCGATTCACAAACACGGCGCTCATCGCCTCGCCGGTGTTGCGAGTTGGTCGTGGCTTATACTCAACCGCTGGCTTCGGACCACGCGTGCTTGCGATCAGATTCAACGTGGCTCGCGGTCCTTCCCACCAACGTCCATCAGAGGCGATTACTAACGTGCGCCCCTCATCGACCACTTTCACATCCGTGATCGGTAAATCTGCCGCATCGAGTTTTTTATTTACGGCTTTGCCTAGCGCCTCTGCCATCAAGGCATGATCAAATGCCACCGCGCGCGTGCCTGCCACCGCATCGACCAGCATGAACTCAAAACTCGCAGCGGTCGCCTGGCGACGATACCAGAACTGCTTGCCCCCCTCCATCCAATGCGGTTTCACCTGAGCATTCAGCACCAAGTCGCTGTGTTTCTCAGCGCCCATCGCCATCGCTGAAACCAGCAAAAGCACACACCACCAACCAGCATGAGGACCGTGCGTTCGCTGTCGTTTCACCAGAGTACCTTGATGCGATTGATCGATGCGAATAACAAGAGCCATGGTTTTTCCTCTATAAATAGATGCATTTCTGTCGCGAAGCTAACTACCCATCCCTGATGAGTTAGCTGGGGCGAATGGTATCGCACTGAACCGAGTCATAGACTCCGACGAACGCTTGGATGAAGCACCTGCTATTCGCGCTCAGAAGCTGTCTGGAAACTGGAGAATGACATGGAGGACCGGAGAAGCCATATTTGAATGACGAAATGCTATTGGGCCACTAAATGGCAGAACGCTGTTATCACGAAAAAAAAGAAAAGTGGGTGTCCTTTATTGTTTCGGCGACCGGCTCAAGAAAACAAACCTGATACCACCGCTCGCCAACCTCGTCGCGAAAGCATGCGGAAAATTGCGCCCCGCGCAGTGCTGAGGAGCAAAAGGCGCCACTGGTTTCTGAGTAGTTACTAGTTTTGTCTCATGGCGACAAAGGAAAAGCGTATTTCCTTAACCCCCAACCGTGCCTTATTGGATTCCGATCTCAATTAAGGAATTAGTTTTTTCTCTGCCTCATTGATGAACTCCATTAATGTCGCGTCCTTTATTGAGCCATCGCCTTTAATTGACCTGACTACCTCACGAGCAACTTTAATGTCATTAAACTGAAAGCATAAATTAAGCAGTTCAATCTTGCTCTTTGTTGTTGTTTTAGGGTTTTCTAAGCTTAAATGGAGCGCCTCCTTTCTTTGAGAGGCCGCCGAAACCAAAACAATGGCATCACTAAGATTGAAAAACACCGAGGACCCAAGTAATGGGTCGCCAGATAATATATACTGCATGTTAGCGTCTTGCTCTGCCGCCTTACGCTTAAAAAACGAGTCTAAGCTTTTAGCGCAGGAAACGCTATTAACTTCTACATACTTCGAAATCTCGATGCCTAAGATGTCGCTAATAACACTGTCGCTTATGTTTTTACTGGTTTTTTTAGCCGCGACTGAAATCCACTCTGCACGAATGTCACCATAGCGAAAGCTAATGTTTCGATTGATATCAATCAACATCTTAACAAACAACACGCTTAAATTTTCGTGGTTTTTTATGCTAGCGGAAATATTAGCGTCTTTCGCTAATGATCCCAAAACCGAGAAAATAATTTTTTCACAGCGGTCAGCTGTCGTTTTTTGACTAAAAATGTTCCTGCTACATATTTCCCTGGAAGCTCTTGCTACTTCGCTAAAATTCTTGTAACCGGATTCTGGCACCGCCAGTTTCATCTCGGCGAACATTTTTTCGGCCTGTTTCGACGACTTATTGTCGTCTTCGATCGAGAAAACTCTTGCCTTTGCTGTTTTAATATAATTAAAAAATCGCTCACAATCTTTGAGATGGCGAGCGTCTATGATATCAGTTACCGTTAGATTATCGTCGGCCTCTGAATTAACGTTAATTCCAAGTGTCTTTAAATGCTCAACTAAAAACGGGACGCCAATTTTCTGCTTGGGATTCTCTTGGTCGTACTTTTTTACACATCGATAGATCGACAGTATTTCAGACTTTGTCGGCCTATCATTCCTCGTATAATCATAGAGAAAGACATCTTTCAAAGTAATATCCATCCCATCAGGACCCGCTATTTTAATAAAGCTGCTCTCTGTCTCGCCTTTATAATTTGCAAGCATTGTCCATAAATATCCAATGTATTGACGCCAAATTACCCGTGACGACTCAATTGCATCTTTATCGTCTACGCGCATTGCCGCTAACGTATGGCTGACAACCGAAAGAACGTTCGCTCCACCTGGAAAAATGTCGCAACTACCCGCATACAGAAAATATGATACGTTTCTTGGTACCTTTTCATCACTGGAAAATTTTAAAATAATGCTGTCGAGCCAAAATCTGCGCTCGTCTTCAGACACTACCTCTGTCTTTAGGGCCCAATTACCAGTGATAAACTCTTTGGTTTCAGCACTATTCGGCAGCCTGCCACTGACAAACATCTGTGAAATACATGTTGGGAAAGAATACCTTAACTGGCTCTCTTCTTGGTCTAACGAAAATAATGGAAAGGTAAAAAAAATACACACGTAGACTTTAAACTGCATGTTACAGCCCTTAATTCCTGTTATTTCATCTGATGGCTAATGCCAATATGCGTATGTCTTTTATGTTGCCGTCCCTTATGTCTTCCTTGCATCTTTTATGTTGCCGTCCTTTATGTCTTCCTTGCACTGTTATTTTTCTTTTATCAATCTATAAACGTCTCTCAAAGCATTCATTCGCGCTCTCCATGGTTCCGCAAAGAGCAAACCAATCTCGCTCTCTTTTGTGGCGCTCAAATTTCGACTCATGGTGGCCCTTAAAAAACCATCTACATGTAACGATACTACAGAATTTATCGCATCTTCAACCGATTGCTTTGATAGCGGCTCAAGCACCTCGCTCTGATTTGTCGAATATTCTTGGCTCATCACTTTTACTGAATCACATTCATTTAAGTTTAATTTATAGTCGCCAAGATCAGACTTGATTCGGGAGAAATTGCATCCTCGTCTAATACTAGACGCCGAATATCTAAGGGACCAAATGCAGACAACATCTCTTGAAATTTTATATTAACCGTTTCTTTAATAATAGTATCGGCTCGCTTTCGTAGCTCTATAGGCAACAGTTGACTAAGAGTTACGCTCGCCTTCTCAGCGATCTCATCCATCGACAAAATTAATTGATGACGATGGTCACTATCGTGATGTGGCGCACCTAATAATACAATCACAGCCTGCCTTGCTCTCATGCGTAACAATTTTTCGGTCATGTCCTTTTTTTCGGCCATGTCGTTTTCCTTAAAACCAATACTTTCTGAAATGGCTTTCCTAAAATACAGAGCTGAATCCCCATTGACCTTTCTTAAATCCTTCCAGGAAATGCGAATATCGCCAGACCATTCATCAAGTGAAGCAATCACCTCATGCCATAAGCACCTTGTTTTCCACGAATCATCCGATCCGGGCGAGAACACCACAGCTGACAACGATAAAATAATATCCGCTTTTACCGGTGGAGACGGCAACTCTTCTGACCAACTACAAACAAAAAAAAGCATGAGCAGTAAAGGCAAACAACCAGGCGATTTCATTTTCTTCTCCTGTTCACGGAATTCCAAATAAAGGAAATTCCAAATAAAGGACATGCGTATATTGGCTAATGCCAATATACGCATGTCCTTTATGCTGCCGGGAACGTGAAGACTGCAAGCTCTACCTTTACTTCCCTTTTCTCAAACGCGTCGGGTTAAAGATCACCTCATTGGTTCCGTCGTCGTGCACACGGCACGTCCAGGCGAAGGACGGACATAAAGATATTGGCTAACGCTAATATGCGTATGTCCTTTATGTATCCGCCGTAAAAGTAGTAAGCGCCGAGAACTCTCGGCGACTCTCGGTGCATTTTTTACAGCGAAATAATTTGGCACTGAGCGATTGCTGTTCCCAAACAGCAA
>JAYVSL010000014.1:0-14831 GCA_043775355.1 Planctomycetota bacterium | reverse complement strand
GCGCAGACGACGCTGAGTTTCAGTCGCCCTCCGCGCCTCCGCGCCTCCGCGTGAATCTGCGGGTTTAGGGCTACATACGAGATATGGCATGGGTGCGCTTATGATTTCTATTGAGGTGCCCTGTTAGTCGCCCTGGGCAATATCTAAAGGGTAAGCGTTCGGACACTGCTCGCAGCGGTGGTGAGGCTTTCTGTCTTTGAATTTTCTGCTGATTGGCAGCATGCGCCGCCGCATGACTAACGACGCCCAGCCCATCGACTCGCTCACTCCACCTTTGACCGCGTCGATTCCGCTCGCGCCAGAACTGATTGGCGTTGGCTCGCCGTTGGTCGATTTGATCTTGCCGGTGGGGCATGATTTTCTTGGCAGCCATGTTGAAGGCGCCAAGGGCGGCATGCAGATGGTCGATGCCGAGTTGATTCAACGCTTGCTTGGAATCAGCGATCGCCAGCCGACGCAATCGCCTGGCGGAGCAGCGGCCAACACCACGGTCGGTTGCGCGCATCTTGGCATTCGCGCCGCGTTCATCGGTGCCTGTGGCGAAGATGAGTATGGTGATTTTTATCATCAAGCGTTGGTCGCCCAAAATTGCGAACCACGTTTGGTGCGCCAAGCGGGACAACCAACGGGCCGCGTGTTGAGCATGGTCACGCCCGACGCTGAGCGCACCATGCGTACGTGTCTTGGCGCAGCGGCAACGCTCGATCCCGCGCATTTTACCGCTGAAACGTTTCGTGGTGTGCGAGTGGTGATGTTGGAGGGCTACACGCTCTTCAATCACGATTTGACCCGCGCCATAGCTAAAGCCGCGAAGGCCGCCGGTTGTCAGTTGGCCCTCGATTTTGCCTCGTTTGAAGTGGTGCGCGCCAATCGTCCGGTGATCGACGAATTACTCGACGGCATGGTCGACCTGATGTTTGCCAACGAAGACGAAGCCAAAGCGTGGAATGACACTAGTCCTGAAGCTGCGCTCGAAGATCTCGCCAGCCGCGTGGCGGTGGTCGCGGTGAAACTCGGCAAAGATGGTGCGATGATCGCGCGCGGCAAAGAACGTGTGCGCGTCGCCGCCGATGTCGTCGAAGCCATCGACACCACCGGCGCTGGCGATTGCTGGGCGGCGGGTTTCCTTGCTGGGCATCTGCGCGGCTTGCCGCTCGACCAATGCGGACGCCTGGGGTCGCTGAGTGGTTCGGCCGTCGTTCAAGTGATGGGCGCTCAGTTACCACGCGAGCGCTGGCTGGCGATTAAAGGTTATCTGGACGCTTGGGCCTAACGGTCAGGGCGATTTAAAACGCGGTAAAAGCGCATAAAAGCGCGAAAGTGACAATGACATGAGCAAGAAACATCCCGGCGTCAATTTGTGGTGGCGCGAACATATCCAAGGTGGTCGCAAGAAGAAGGCTGGCGCTGACTTTGAAGCCGAGCCAGTCGTCGACGCACGTAAGCCTCCAGGCTGGCGCGGCAAAAAAGCCACGCGCGAAGCCGCCTCGGAAGAGAAAGCCATTGCTGCCGGTAAAGCGGCCCCTGGCGCCGATAAAAAGTTAGCCTCCGCCGTCGTATTAGCTTCGGGAAAGAAAACCGCACCGACGGCTAAATTTACTCCTGGCGCAAAGCACGGACCGAAGAAGCTCGGAATAAAGAACGCAAAAGGCGGAAAAGACGGAAAGGGCGCATCCGGCAAAAAGCACGGCCAGAAGTTCAAAACGAAAAAGTTCTCAGCGTCCGCTGTCAAAGGCGCTTCCGCCGCTGATGCAAAAGTTACCCTCGATGGCGAAGGTCGACCCTACATCAGCTTGGTGCAATTTCTCAAAACTCTTGCCGTGGTCGGTACGGGCGGCGCCGGAAAACACGCCATCCGCGCGGGTGGCATCCTGGTCAACGGCGTCGAAGATTTACGCCCAGGGCGTAAGCTGCACGCTGGTGACGTGGTCACCATCGGCGACGAGAAACATCCAGTCGAGTTATAGAAGTCGGCCGGGAGGGTCGAGCGCCGGCTCGACCGTGACTTGACCCATCCAGCGATCCACGGTCGAGCTGGGGCTCGACCCTCCCGGCGCTAGCGACACACAAAAATATTTACAGCGTGCCGACCAACTCGGTGAATTTGGTGTACGCCGCGCTGACATCGGTCCCGCGTTTCTGTGGGAATTCATTCTCAATCTTAGCGAGCGCTTGGCGGACTATGGCGAGCTGAAATTTGGGGTTAGTGGCGGCGAATTCTTTCGACGCTTTCACCACGTATTCGACCAGCGGTAGGATCAGACTGCCTTCCTTGGCGTTGTCGGTGCAGGTTTGTAGCGCGATGTTCAGTGCTTCCGGCTGTTGGTTGGCCGTTACCAATTCTGCACATTGCAACAGTCGCAAGCGGATCTGTAAATCGGGACGTTTGGCGTAAAGCGCATACGCGTTGCGGAAAATCTTTTGGCGCGATGCGGTGTCTTTTTTGTCGATTGCGGCCATGAAGCGCTGGAGGCATTCAAGCGTCAAGTCAGGGTGACTAGCGAGGTCTTTCATCAGGCGCGCGACCAGCAGGTTGCCCTCTTTCGGGTTGATGACGTTGGTCGAAACGCCGTAAGCCAACAACCGCCATGCGTTGGGATTGAAGGTATTCCGCTCGATTGCTTGGCGTACCAGCGTCATCGCCGTTGCCGGATCAGAACCGCTCAATTGCAGCGCTGCACGCGACAACGCCGCGCTATCGCGATACTTGAAGTACGATAACGAGATGCCGTCGTAGAGCATCGCTACTTCGCGATCAAGAATCATGGTACGTGACTGTGGATCGAAAATATCGCCGGTATAATAGTAGTCGCCCTGGTAACGCCCGGTGAACTCCAGCTGGGCTCGGCCACCCGCGTTGATCAGAAAACCCGCCCACGCGTGCAGACTTGACGCGCCATAGCGACCCTCGCCCGCGACCTTCATTGATGGAATCGCGAAGGCCTTGGCCACGCGCGTGGTGAAATGCGCTTGGTCAACGCAGACACCGCCGAATTTTCGGAGATTCTCCAACACATAGCTGTTCGAGCCGAGCTTGGGCGGTTTGCGGCCAAGCTTGTCGTTATCGTAGGGCACGGTTTGGTACAGGCTGCCGACGTCTTGGCGCGAAGCGTCGCAATTTTTCCACGCCCAATCGATCTCGCTGTCAGCGATGTCAAAATCGACCAAGTGGACCAGGATTGGCCACGGCAGCTGATCTGGTTTAAAGGTAAACCGCGCCTGGTTTCTTTTATCGCTGAAGTAATCGAACGTCGCGATAAATGGCCGCAGTGGAGAAAATTGCGCATCTGAAACGGCCCACAGGTAGTTCAGGCGCGAAGTCACTAATGCGTCAGGCGTGTCATAGACCACCGCTATCGCGATAGCGAGGTGAGCAAACTGCACGACGCGTTTTTCGTCGTGCTTGCGCAGTTGGTCGAATACCGCGATGGCCTGTTCGGCGTCATCGAATTGCGGCGAAAGCGCAAGCCAGAAGTCGCGCCGGATCTCGGCATGGGACTTGAGCCAGGCAGCCAGCGGATCGTTCAATGCCGCAGCATGGTGTTTTTCGATGGCGTCGACGTAGGCGTCTGTGAAGGCGATCATCGCCTTGGCATCAAAACCTTTTTTTCCTATTTCGGGCAGCGTCGGCGGAGTGATCGGATCTGTAAAACCATTTAGTGGAGGTCTGAGCATGTACCTACCGCTGGCGTCGACCGTGACCTTTACCGGCTGATCGTTCTTAATGATGTCATCTTTGAGAGAGAAGACTTCACTCGCTTGGCCCAAGGCAGCGCTCAGCAGCCCGCTCACTAAACTTCCTACGATGAACGGTATTACATGAATCACGCGCATAAATCCTCCCGAATTTCTTAAAGAGGACGCTACGTCGTCCACGGTCAAATCAATCTGCCACATCTTCCCTCGTGCCAGACGTAGATGTAGACACACAAGACACACAACCTGTTGCCGCCCTTCTTCATGCCAAACCGCCGTCTTTTCCTTGAAAATCTACTTTTCGTGCGTCTTAGCACATACTTCGCGCGAGGCCCGCCAACAATTGCGCAAAAAGCGTGGAGAAAGGTAATCGTGTGATGTGATCTATTGGTGTCGACCGCTTTCGTACGTCGTGCCCAAGTGATGATGATGCAGAAACCTAACGCTTGCGCTGCATCGGCTTGATCGTTGCCGTGTTCTTTTTCCCACGCCAGCTGGCGTTGAAACCGCCGCGATTTGCAGCCTCGGCGAGATGTTTCGGCACTTTGGTGCCGCAGGCGAGCGCCACGGTTTCGACGCCCGGTTCGGGGAAGTGGCCGTCGTGATCGTCCAGTTTGGCTTCGTCTTCGTCGATCACTTGGTCGAGCGATCCACCAGCCATGTACGCAGGGCCAACGTAACCGCCGCGTTTGGCGCGGTCTTGTAAGTGATTGCCGCTTTCGATTCCGCCACCGAGTAACTTATCGGCCAGATCCATGCGACCAGTACGTTGCAGAGCTTCTAATACTAACTTGCGGTTGTCTGGTTTTTGCGAATGAATTAGCGCTTTTTGCATGCGTCGTTCGCGGTCACCACGACTGACCTCGATCGGTTGCATGGTAAAGGGATCGAGTCCACTGACGTACATGGCGGTCGAAATGGTCATTGGGATTGGTACGAATTCTTGCACTTGGTCCGGCTGCATGTCTTCGTCGCGCAGAGAGGCTGCGGTGTTCACCATGCTGGTAAGCGATGAACCTGGATGACCGGCGATCAGATATTCGGTCATGAATTGTTTGCGACCGGCTTTTTTGGTCGCGAGTTGGAAGCGTTTTTTGAAGCGGCGAAAGGTATCGAACGATGGTTTGTTCATCAGTGCCAAGACGCGATCGTCGGTCGATTCAGGCGCAACTTTCATGATGCCGCTGACGTGGTGACGAGCGACTTCGTCGATGTAGGCGTCGCCATCGCGCAGGGCGAGATCGTAGCGAATGCCACTCTGGATAAAAACGTGTTTAATGCCTTTTAGTCCACGAATGCGTCGTAGCGCGGTGATGTTTTCATCAGCGCCGCTTTCAAGGCTTGGGCATGGCGTCGGGAGCAAACAATCACGATGGACGCACGATCCAAACTTACGCATTTTACCGCATTTCATGCGGAACATATTGGCGCTTGGGCCACCCACGTCGCTGATGGTGCCGTTGAAGCCTGGGAGCGAGGCGATGTGCTCCGCTTCTTTGACCACGGATTCGACGCTGCGATTTTGGATGTCTTTTCCTTGGTGATAAACAATCGAGCAAAAGTTGCAGTTCGCCACGCAGCCACGGTGCGTGACAATGGTGGTTCTTACCGTTTCCAATGCTGGCACGCCAGCGACATAGGCGGGGTGTTCGCGGCGCGTATAGGGCAGGCCATAAATGCGATCGAGCGCGGTTTCATCAAGCGCAGGCGCAGGGGGATTTTGTACCACGAAACGACTGCCGGTTGGTTGCACCACCACGCGTCCGCGCTGGGGATCTTGCTCCAAGAAATGAATGCGTTCGCCTTCAGCAAACTTGGCGGTGTCGGTGGAGATGTCCTCAAAAGAGGGGGTTTCGACTTTGCCACGCGCCCACGGGTCGGGAATTGCCTCGCGACTATTGGCCATCCAACAGGTGCCACGTACATCATTCAAATCACGAATGGATTCACCGCCGCGCAGCCGATGCGCGATTTCCAAAATCTGTTGTTCTGCCATGCCGTAGCCGAGCAAATCAGCTTTGCTGTCGGCTAAAATCGAGCGGCGGAACGTATTGCTCCAATGATCCCAATGCGCGAGGCGACGGAGCGAGGCTTCGACGCCGCCAAGGACGACCGGCACGCCTTTAAATAATTTACGCACCGTGTTGGTGTAAACGATCGACGCGCGGTCAGGCCGCAGCCCGGCTTTTCCGCCAGGGCTGTAATGATCTTGCCGCCGAGGTTTGCGTGCGGCGGTAAAGTGGTTGAGCATCGAATCAATATTGCCGGCGCTGACCCCGACAAAGAGCGCTGGCCGACCCATTACTAAAAAATCTTCATCACACTGCGGCTGAGCAACGATGCCGGTGCGAAAACCCGCATCGACCAACGATCGCCCGACTAACGCGATGCCAAATGACGGATGATCAACATAGGCATCACCATTCACCAAGAGGATGTCGAGTTCATCCCAGCCCCACCATTCAGACATTTCCGCCCGACTCATCGGCAACGGTACGTTGGGGATCAGGCTTTGCATTGGCGGGGAAACATAGGAGGCAAACAAAAAGAGGAACGGGCGTCTGATGAGCGTTCGACGTGAATCTGTATTTTGGGCTCAGATGAAAGGGAAGAAACAGTGCCATGGCATGCAATTTTGTGCGACCTCGCAGCACGATCCTGTGGTCCGTTGCCGGTAGTCTGTAGTCCTCGGATTGTCCCTTTAGCCAAGCGCTAATGGGTAATCGTGATCTCATTCTTGAGGTGACTGCCAGGGTCCGTCGATCCGGGATCCAGCAGATACGTCTTCAGTGTTTGGCAAACAATGATGATCGGAACTCCTGCTTCATTGCTGCCAATAATCAGGGATTCTTTGGCGCCGAGCGCGCTCATTTTTGCGATGTTAGCAGCGTCGGAATTTAACTTATCTAATTTCGCTAACGGTTGAACGAGCACTTTTATTACCGAACCGTAGCGATCTTTATATTGGAGCGATTTCCCGTGCTCGATGAGCTCAGCAAGGTAAGGAATGAGTTTTGGGTTATTCAACATGGCTGGTGCGGCAGCATAGAGTCGTCGGCGAAACGGTGCAACTCAGCGAGCTGGTGTGACATGCGGTGACTCGATGGCCGAGATAAACCGGCAAAGGGAGCAAAAGCAGAACAAAAGCTCTCCTCTTGGCACGGGTCAGTGATGACCAAGCTCATGACCATGGATGTCGATAAAGCGAAACAGATCCTCATGGCCCTCGCGGATGACCATGCCTATCCGGCAATGGTCATTGATCGGGTTCTCATCGACGTTCAGCGCGCTCATGGTCACGCAGCGGTGAATCAAGTGATTGACGCTTGTGAACTGCAACGTCGTTTTGGCATTCGTAAAGTGTGGCCAGATCCTAAGCCGTAGAATGATGTCGTAGGGATGATTTCTCTGGCTGACTTCTTAGCGGCGCAAATCCAGCGTGAATGGCTGTTCGCGACTGCGCTCAATCGCTGGCACGACCATTGGTCCTGGGGTGTGGCCGAACGGTTGGAAGCGGTCGCCGCGTCGGGCTTCGGCGCTGAAACTATTCACCGGCGCTTGTTCGTAGGACAGGCCGCCTGGGTGCGCGACGTGATACGTGCAGCCGCCGAGTGAACGACCGCTCCAGATGTCGACCAGGTCGAACACCAGAGGAACGTGCGGAGCAATGGTTGGGTGCAGACATGACGGCGGTTGCCAAGCGCGGTAGCGCACGCCAGCGACGTATTCACCATTGATCCCGGTTGGATGCATTGGCACCGGTCGGCCGTTACAGGTGATGACGTGGCGTGGATTGATCAGACCGTTGGCTTTGATTTGCACACGCTCAAGTGATGAGTCGACGTAGCGCACGGTGCCGCCAGGGCCTGGGTCTTCGCCCATGACGTGCCATGGCTCGATCGCTTGGCGAAGTTCTAAGGCTACGTTGTCGTAAGCGACCTCACCCATGAGTGGGAAGCGGAATTCTTGATGCGGAGCGAACCATGCCAGATCCATCGCGTAACCAGCTTGCTGAAGATCATTGATGACGTCATTAAAATCGCAGGCAGTAAAATGCGGTAGCAAGAAACGATCGTGCAATTCCGTGCCCCAGCGCACGAGTTCTTGACGATACGGTTGGCGCCAGAAACGGCTGATGAGCGCGCGGACCAACAATTGCTGTGCACAGCTCATGCGTGCGTGTGGTGGCATTTCAAAGCCGCGTAACTCGACCAATCCTAAACGTCCAGTGGCTGAATCCGGAGCATAGAGTTTATCAATCGAAAATTCTGAGCGGTGGGTATTGCCGGTGACATCAACCAGTAAATTACGGAACAAACGATCAACTAACCACGACGGTGTGGTGGCGTTTCGACCCAGTTCGCGGAAGGCGATTTCCAATTCGTAAACCGCATCGCTGCGGGCGTCGTCAACCCGAGGTGCTTGCGAAGTCGGGCCAACAAACATGCCGCTGAAAAGGTATGACAGCGAGGGATGGTTATTCCAATAGCCGACTAAACTGCGCAATAAATCCGGTCGCCGGAGAAATGGACTGTCGGCTGGAGTTGCACCACCCACGGTAATGTGGTTGCCGCCGCCAGTGCCAACGTGGCGACCGTCGATCAAAAATTTCTGTGCATCAAGACGGCATGAGCGCGCTTCTTCATATACGATGGTGGTGGTATCCACCGCCTGACGCCACGAAGTCGCGGGATGGATATTGACCTCAATCACACCGGGATCCGGCGTGACTTTGAGGACGTTCATGCGTGCGTCGTGCGGCGGGTTGTAGCCCTCCAGCATGACGGGTAATCCGGTGGCGCGCGCGGCGTCTTCCACCGCAGTGATGACTTCGAGATAATCTTCCAAACACCGCGTTGGCGGCATGAAGACGTGCAGTCGGCCGTCGCGTGGTTCAATGCACATCGCCGTGCGAATGATGCCTTTGGCCATTTGTTGCTGGGCGATTGGAGCGCTGCGCGTGAGCGGCTGCTGCGCGGCGGCGCTCACTGGGCGAAGCGTGGAATTATCATGCAAGGTACTGGCGAGGTCACGTCCACGACGGCGGAAATGTGACGGATCTGGTAGCGGTCCTTGCGGAATAGTGGGATCTTGCGGCTGAATAAACGGATATTCACTCTCAGGAACCCATGGCAGTGAATCCATCGGTAGACGGTAGCCCATGGCTGAGTCGCCAGGAATGAGCATCAGTCGCCCACTACGCACGGGCCACGCGCCGCTTTGCCAACCATCGCGAACGCGTTCGATCGGCAGAACATAGCCAATGGTTTTATCTAGGCCCTGTTCAAAGAGACGCGCTAAGCGTTCACGTTCGAGGGGATCTTTCAGTTGGGATTTGAGCGGATCGACGTTTATCGGCAGGCGGCGTTCGCGCGCCAAGTAATGCCACACGTCTTCAACCGTTGGCGCCACGTGCTCGGGCATGACGCCGAGGCACTTCGCAATTTCCTGCGCTAAGCGCAGAGCATCTTTTTCGTCGTAGGTATACGTGCGTCCATAACTGGCGATCAGCGAATGGTCGTGCCACACCGATTTGCCGTCGCGGCGCCAATAACAACCGAGCGCCCAACGTGGCAGTTGTTCTCCTGGGTACCATTTTCCTTGGCCAAAATGTAATAATCCAAAAGGTGCGAAGTGCGCATGCAAACGACGAATCAAGCGTTCGGAAAAGACCCGTTTTGTCGGTCCGTCGGCGGCGGTATTCCACTCGGCGCCGTCGGGATCGTCGATGGAGATAAAGGTTGGCTCACCGCCCATGCTTAAACGAACATCGTCGGCCTTGAGTAGCTCGTCGACTTTATCCCCCAATGCATCAATCGCCGTCCATTGTTCGTCGGAATAGGGTTTGGTGACGCGCGGATCTTCGCGGACGCGTTGGACGTTCATGGCGAATTCGAATTCAGTTTCGCATTCGTCGACTCCACCAGTAACGGGCGCCGCGCTGCTCGGTTCTGGGGTGCAGGCTAGTGGGATATGACCTTCGCCAGTTAGCAGGCCGGAGGTTGGATCAAGGCCGACCCAACCGGCGCCGGGAAGATAGACTTCAGTCCACGCATGCAGATCCGTGAAGTCAGTGGTGGTACCAGAAGGACCGTCGAGTGATTTAACGTCTGCCACTAATTGAATCAGGTAGCCAGAGGTGAAGCGCGCTGCCAAACCCAGATGGCGTAGGAGTTGCACCAGCAACCACGCGCTGTCACGACACGAACCACTGCGCTTTTCCAGGGTTTCGCTGGGTGTTTGAACGCCAGGTTCTAAGCGGATGAGGTAGCGGATGTCATTGGCGAGTTTGCGATTTATTTCGACCAAGAAATCATTGGTCTTACGCGGCGTGCGATCAATGCTGGCCAAATACGTGGTGAACGCTGCACTGGCAGGCAGGCATTCGAGGTACGGCTTTAACTCGCGCGCCAAATCGGCATCATAGGTAAAAGGGAATTGCAACGCTGCAGGTTCGAGAAAAAACGCGAAGGGATTGATCACCGTCATCTCGGCGACCAGATCGACGGTGATGCAGAAATCGCGAACTTTATCTGGGAAGACCACGCGAGCCTGGAAGTTGCCCTGAGGATCTTGTTGCCAGTTGATGAAGTGTGGCTGTGGTTCGATACGCAGCGAATAACTCGAAATCGGGGTACGGTTGTGTGGTGCAGGACGAAGACGAATGACCTGTGGGCCGAGATTTACCAGGCGGTCATAGACGTAACGAGTCTGGTGATGAAGAGCGACGCGCAGGGCCATGGATATCCTGTGAAAACGGGAACAACGATGAGCGAAAATTAGGTCGAGGACTGGGACTGCTGTTGGCCGGGTGGCGTTTCGCCACAATGCTCGTAACCGATCGCGTCGCTAATGCCGTACAATTGCATCAGCATGGACGATAATCGTTCTGGATCTTCGACCAAGGCACCGACGGCCAAACCATCAATGTCGGCGACTAAGGCTTTGGCCCGTTGCAGTGCCGTCGTCGGGCCGCCAGGGGCTAAGCGCGACAACGCTTTTTCTAATTTTCGCGCTGACAAAACTAATGAGCGCGGTTGTTGCGGATAACGCGCAATCAGTTCGACGGTGGAAGTCAGATCGCCCAAGCCCGGATAAATTTTGCGATACCAGTCCTGCACGCTGGCGGCGCTGAGCATGGCCTCCCACAGGCGATGTCCTGGAGTGCCAGGTTTGTTGCTGGTGGCCGTTTGCAATTTCATCGCTGGGACGAAGGCGCGCAGCACACGGATGGTATTGTCGCAGCGTTCAATCGCGCGTCCTGCTGCAATGATCGCTGCGGTGTCGTCTTCCAATAAATCGTGGATGGTGGCGCGGATCCACATGCAGCGATGCGTCGCCCAACCCAGGGTGTCGTCGATCCCCCGTGCGGTCACGGTGTCGCGGTCAAGCGCGCGTGCTTCGATCCAGGTGGTGTTGGCCGCTTCCCACATGGCATTCGTCAGAAGCGAACGCGCAGTACGAGCATTTTCGCGCACAAAGCGCAAGCATGACCATAGGCTGGAATAGTATTCACGATTCCAGATTAATAATTCGAGCGCGGCATCCGCTGGATTATGGCTCGGCATTTTACTGAGGGCGGTGTCATCCGCCGCTACATCGACCAGCCAATGCCATGGGCGTGGATCGCCGCCGTGAAATTCCGGAAGTAATGATTGCCAGTGCGCGACGCCGATTAAACGCGCGGTATTTTCAGCACGTTCTAAATAGCGCGCCAACCACAAACAGTTTCCAGCGATGCGACTGAGCATGGGTTAGCCGTCTTCCGTAACGACCCAGGTATCCTTAGTGCCACCACCTTGGGATGAGTTGACCACCAGAGATCCTTCTTTGAGCGCGACGCGCGTCAGGGCCCCTGGAACCAGCGTGACATCTTTGCCACTGACCACGTAGGGCCGCAGGTCGACATGGCGAGGAGCGATACCCTGGGCGACAAAAGTCGGGCAGGTCGACAACGCCAACGTTGGTTGCGCGATGAAGTCAGCTGGATCGGCCAGCAAGCGCGCTTTGTACGCTTTGATTTCCTCAACCGTGGCGGCTGGACCGACGAGCATGCCGTACCCGCCGCTGCCATGAACTTCTTTCACCACCAATTCGTGCAGATGTTCAATCACGTACGCAAGTTCGCTGGGGTCAGAACATTTGTAGGTCGGTACGTTTGACAGCAGCGGTTCTTCGCCCAGGTAAAAGCGAATCATTGCGGGCACGTGCAGATAAATGGCTTTGTCATCGGCCACACCATTGCCGATGGCGTTGGTCAGCGTGACGTTACCGGCTTTGTAGGCTTCGAATAATCCTGGAACGCCCAGCACGCTATCTTTGCGAAACACCAGCGGATCAAGGAAGTCATCGTCGATTCGCCGGTAAATGACGTCGATTTGTACCGGACCGGTGACGCTGCGGGCATAGACTTTTTTCTTTTCAACAAACAGATCGCGCCCTTCGACGAGGTGTACGCCCATTCGATTCGCCAGGTAACCATGTTCGAAATACGCGCTGTTGGCCGCCCCCGGCGTCATCACGGCGATATTAGGATTGGTCGCACCAGCGGGCGCGCATTCGCGTAGCGCCGTGCGCAAGACGTCGCTGTAGTGGTCGTTCGGTTCGATCTTTTGTTGGAGAAAGAATTCAGGATGGAGCCGGCGTTGAGCAGCACGGTTCTCCAACATGTACGACACGCCTGACGGTGTGCGCAGATTATCCTCAAGCACATACCAAGTGGTTGGCGCAACACGTACCAAGTCGACGCCAGCAATATGGGCGTGTACTTTGTGAGGTACATCGACTCCACACATCGCCGTGTTGTAGAGTTTGTTGCCGAGCACGTCCTGTTCGGGAATGACACCCGCCTTCAGAATTTCGCGCCCATGATAAATGTCGTCGAGAAACGCATTCAGCGCTCGTACACGTTGGATGCAGCCCTTAGAAACCACCGCCCAGTCGGCTGAGGAAATAACTCGCGGAATGATGTCGAAGGGAATCAGTCGTTCAGTACTTTCACCATACACGGCAAAGGTGATGCCACGGCGGTTGAACAACCGTTGCGCGTCAGCGTGTTTGCGCTCCAAATCTTTGGCGGAAGTTTGTTTCAGCCACGCATCCAACGGCACATAATCGGGATGCAATCCATCGCGGATACGCATCTCATTATAGATGGGCGACTTGGTCGGGATTCCAACCGCTGGGTCCGGGGGGGCCTGCTTGGTGGTCATAAGCGACAAACTCACTGGACGAGGGTGAAGTCAACTGTTGGGAGGTGCAACACATACTACACGCAAAATTGAGGATGCATGCAGACGGAATGGTGGCGGCAGACAGTTGGCGTTAGCCGCAGCCACAGCGAGAGGGGGCGTCACTCCATGCTGTTTCTGCTATTTTCCTGACCATTCGGCCACTGGCAGGTTTGGCTGCGGTTGTAGCATCCCCGCCCATGCCACGACTGGTCTATGATGCGAAAGAGCTGGTCCTGACGGGCAGTGAGGTGGTGCTTGGTCGCCACAGCGACAATGCCATGCAGATTGATGACGGTAAGGCCAGTCGAAAACATTGCCGAGTATTCACCAAACCGGATGGCACGGTGTGGGTTGAGGATCTGGATTCGGCGAATGGAACGTCGCTCAATAGCGAGGAACTGTTCTCGCCGCGCAAGTTAGCGGATGGCGATCACATCATCATTGGTAAGGCCAGAGTTCGTTTTTTTTCCGACGTAGTCACGGAGGTAGAAAAACCTCTGGCGACCGCAGGATCGCCGGCTCCTGTGGTCGTAGCGGCTTTGGTGGATCCCAAGACCTTCATTGATCGCGTGGTTGCAGGTTATCGGATGGTGTCGGTGATCGCCGTCGGTCACATCGCGACGATATATCGCGCTGAGCAAATCAGTCTGAAGCGCCCGGTAGCAGTGAAAATTTTCCACGCCGAAGTGTTGCAGCGTGATCCGCAATTCGCTGAGCGCTTTCTGACTGAGGCTCGTCGGATGAGCCGGATTATGCACCCCAATGTAGTGCAGATGCAAGAATGTGGTCACGATGACGGCGTCTTGTGGTGCAGTATGGAATGGGTGGCGGGCGAAACCCTCGAAGACCTTATCACTCGTGATGGTCGACTCGACGCGATGTTAGCTTTGGTGATCGTCGAACAAATGGCCACGGCCTTACAGGTGGCGCACGGTCATAATTTGGTGCATGGCGAGCTGAACCCAGCCAGCGTGATGTTATCGGCTGAAGGTAAAGTGAAGCTACTCGATTTGGGCTTGGTGTCCGTGCTAAAATCTGGGCGCCATGTAAGTGAAAAAAAACGTCTGCTTGGCAATCCTTGGTATTTAAGCCCGGAATGCGCCAAAGGCGATCCGGTCACGGCAAAGAGCGATATTTACAGCCTTGGCTGTGTTTTGTTTCACCTGCTGACTGGGCATCCGCCATTCGATGATGATAGCCCGAAAGCGATTTTGAAAGCGCAGCTCGAACGGCCAATTCCAAACGCAATTGATACCGTTCAGGAGCTGCCCAAAAATATTGATGAATTGTTGCACGGAATGCTGTCAAAGAACCCAGACTGGCGACATGCGAGCATTGATGAAGTGTTGACCGAACTGCGCGCGGCGCGTGATGCGGTGGCGAAAATACCATCAAAGACGGCGCCACGTCCTCGGGCTAGCGGAACGCCAGCTTCAGAGCACGCCTTGCTGTCAGAAATAAATTTGAACCGTCAACAGGTTCGCACTGAACGTGTTCAGCAACATCAGGTACGCAACTTAGTTACCTTGGTGACCCTCGTCGTGGTGCTGTGGGTCGTGTATTCTTTCAGCGGCATTTCACTGAAAACGTTAGTAAATAATTACGGCCATCGAGCGGAAACCAACGATGATTCGTTGTCGCCAGGAGCAGACAGTTTAACTTCTCTGGCAACTCAGCCAACACGTTCATCGCAGTCCAGTCCAACGTTTCAAAGCAGCATCGCTGGTGAACGTTGGAAAAGCGTACAAAGCGAACTCGACCTATTAGCGAAACAAGGCAATTGGGGCGCTGCCGAATTGCTCTTGGCGCGAACCGAAGACGAAATGAAAAAGATCGAGGGCGGTGGATTTTTTGCCCAAGGCATGCAATTAAAAGGTGAGCAGTTGCGCTTGGATGGCGAGG
>JAYVSL010000013.1:0-11859 GCA_043775355.1 Planctomycetota bacterium | reverse complement strand
GAAGATTTTTGGGACATCGCCCCAAACTACACAAGTCCTGACGCGTTAACAGCTTCTATATTTCCACGGCAGGCGGGGGGGTAATGCAATCGCCCTGCCCACCTGGGGGTGCCTACTTGCCAAAGAACGGCCCAATCGCAATACCATATAAGCGAACGATCCGCTAACGTCGACACTGACCGATTCAATACCACGATTCGATATCCCGAAAGGGTGAAGGAGCTTCCCATGATTACTCTCCGTAAAGCCAATGAACGAGGACATTCCGCGATCGGTTGGCTCGATAGCTGGCACAGCTTTTCTTTCAGCGATTATTACGATCCCAACCACATGGGATTCCGCGCGCTGCGCGTGATCAACGATGATCGTGTTGCGCCCAGCATGGGCTTCGGCACGCACCCGCATCGCGATATGGAAATCGTCACCTACGTCCTCAGCGGCGCCTTGGAACATAAAGATTCACTGGGCAACGGCGATGTCTTGCGCCCAGGCGACGTGCAGTACATGAGTGCGGGCACCGGCATTCGTCACAGTGAGTTTAATCCATCCTCCACGGAAGCGGTGCATCTTTTACAAATCTGGATTCAACCCGATCGCGGCGGCGGTAAACCCGGTTACGGCCAGAAACATTTTCCACGCGCAGAACGTCTCGACCAATGGCGAACGGTGGTAAATAACACCGGCAGCGACGGAGCCCTCACCATCGGCGCCGATGCCGCCGTCTTGGCCAGCGTCCTGTCAGCGGGCAAATCCATTGAGCATGCTTTGGCCAGTGGTCGCCACGCTTGGCTGCAGGTCGCCACCGGCACGGTGATCGCCAATGGCACTCGCCTCTCAGCTGGCGATGCGCTGGCCTTCAGCGACGAGCCACGCGTCACGGTGGTTGCTGAACAGGACAGCGAATTGCTGCTTTTTGAACTGAAATAAGTCGATTTTTTCGGGCAATAGCACTGAGATAACGGTGGGCAACGACGCCTCGACGACGCCTCAACGTGTTGGTAATTACAAGGTATATCGGTGCATGAACGATAATGACGTCATCTTGAAGAGACGCCGTTCGGCCTTTTTTTACAGGCTGTTCCTAGTTTTTATGGCGCTGGCGGCCCCCGCTGCCGAGGTGTCCTTTGTCAAAGACGTACGACCACTGTTGGACACCTACTGCTTCAGCTGCCACAACGTCGATAAGAAAAAGGGCGAGCTCGATCTGACCACCATCACCACCGATGATGCCGCTCAACACGCAACGAAACTGTGGCGCTCGGTTTTCGAACAGGTCAAGTCCCATGACATGCCACCGGATACGGCAAAAAAACAGCCGACTGACGAAGAGCGCAATCGACTCATTGCCAGTTTGGCGGAGCTTAAACGTTACCAAGGCCCACCCGATCCTGGGCGCGTCACGCTTCGTCGTCTTAACCGCACCGAATACGATTTCACCATTCGTGATTTAATCGGACTCGATCTTCGCACCGCACGCAGTTCATTTCCTTCTGACGATGTCGGGGAAGGATTTGACAATATCGGTGACGTGCTGTCATTGCCGCCGCTGTTGCTCGAAAAATATCTTGAAGCGGCGACCGTCATTCTTGATCAAGCCATCGTTGCTCAGCCAGTCAATATTTCGACTACCGCAGCGCAGCTTCCGGCCGTGCATGACGGCAAAGAACTGCTTCCAGAAAATAATCCAGGGCCACGCGAATTTACCGCGCTTGGCGAAGTGGTCCTGATGGCGGCCATTCCCGTGGATGGTAAATATTCGCTGAAGTTTCGTGCTGGTACCGACTCAGCTGGCAAAGATGCCGCCCTGCTGGTAGTGAAAGTTGACAACCAAGTGGTCAAAGAATGCAAAGTCACCTCAGTAAAAAAATCGCCGGCCGGGCAGAACGTTCCGCTAAACTTAAGTAAAGGCTCCCACCGCATCAGCCTGCATTTTGCCAATCCCTACGCAGAGCCGGCATCAGCCGACGCCAACCCTAAGAAAAAGAACGATAAGCAACTCGTTCGCGCTCTCCTTATTGCTCAGATCGAACTCGCCAGTGCAGCCGGAGGCGGAGCGAAGAAACCCCTCAATAAACGCATCTTTGTCGTCGAGCCAGGACCAGAGCTGAAACCACGCGATGCTGCCTTGCGTATCACCGAGAATTTCACCACGCTCGCCTTTCGTCGTCCCGCGACCAAAGACCAGACTGAGCACTTCGTGAAGATTTTCGACTTGGCCATAAGTCAGGGCGAGACTTTTGAAGAAGCGATGAAATACACGCTTAAGGCCGTGCTTATTTCCCCTGCTTTTCTTTTCCGAGTAGAACAAGACCGCACGCCAACCTTACCCAACCACGTCTACCCGCTCGATGATTATGAATTAGCTTCTCGACTGTCGTATTTTTTATGGTCGAGCATGCCAGATGATGAGCTTTTTGCGCAAGCCAAAAAAGGCAATCTCCATGACCCGATTAATCTGGAAAAGCAGGCCAAGCGCATGCTCAAAGACCCAAAATCCCAAGCCTTAGCTGAAACCTTTGCCGAGCAGTGGCTGACGCTACGGACGCTGAATGTCCTGCAGCCGGATCCCAAACGTTTTCCTGATTTCAACAAGTCACTCAAGAACGCAATGTACGAAGAAGCCATGATGTACTTCAGTAACATCATTCGCGAAGACCGCAGTATTCTTGAATTCATTGATTCCGATTACACGTTTGTGAATGAACGCCTCGCCAAACATTATAGCCTCGACAACGTCAGCGGTGCCAACATGCGCAAAGTTCAGTTACCAGATCACCGCCGGGGCGGGGTCTTAACCATGGCTGGCGTACTAACCGTGACTTCCCAGCCCGGTCGCACCAGCCCGGTCAAACGCGGCAAATGGGTGCTCGAACAAATAGTCGGCGATCCACCACCGCCGCCACCGCCAGCCGTCCCGGCCCTCGCTGAACAAGGTGCCAACGGCACCGCAGGCATGAGCGTGCGTCAGTTGATGGAACGTCATCGACAAGACCCCGTGTGTGCTTCCTGCCATACCAAGATGGATGCGATTGGTTTCGGCTTTGAAAACTTTGATGCCACTGGTCGCTGGCGTCAGGATGACAACGGCAAGCCGCTGGATACCGCCGGAAGTTTGCCAGGGGGAGTAACCTTTAAGGGTCCGATCGAACTGAAAGCGGTCTTTTTAGCGCGAAAAGAAGAATTTGCCCGCAGCCTCAGCGAAAAAATGATGATCTTCGCGCTAGGACGCGGTCTGATCGACGCTGATCAAACGATCATCGACACCATCACTGCGGATGTCATAAAAGATAAGTTTCGCTTCACCGCGATTATCACCAAGGTAATTACCAGTTATCCATTTATGCACCGTCGCGTAGCTCGCCTTTAAGCCCAAGTAAGCCCAAGGAAAATAGCCATGAATAAGCACTGGTTGATTTCCCGTCGAACCGTACTGCGCGGCCTTGGTGTTGCCATGGCTTTACCCTTGTTGGAAACCATGGGCTGGGCTGAAAATCCGCCAACGTCCAAAGGCGGTGCCGTGCGTTCGCCGGTTCGGACTGCATTTATTATGATTCCCAATGGTGTCGTTATCGAGAACTGGAAACCCAAAGCGGGCGCCACCGGTACTCTTCCTCGCATTCTTGCGCCACTGGCGCCGATCATCAGTGATATTTTAGTCATCAATAATCTGCGCCACGATAAAGCCGTCGCTAATGGTGATGGCGCTGGAGACCACGCACGAGAGACCGGAACTTTTTTGACCGGCGCCCAATGCCGCAAGACCGCCGGAAGCGACATTCAAAGCGGCGTGTCGATTGACCAGGCAATGGCTGAGAAAATCGGCATCTATACGTCATTGCCCTCGCTCGAACTCGGCCTTGAACCAGGTCAACAAGCCGGCAACTGCGATTCCGGTTACAGCTGTGCCTATTCATCAAACATATCCTGGCGCACCCCGAATAGCCCGATGGCGAAAGAAACCAATCCCAAAGCGGCTTTCGACCGCATGTTCAGTGCGAAGAAGAATGTCAAACCAAAGAAATTGGGCGCGCCAGCAAGTGATTCTGGAAAATTCGCCGTCAGCAAAACATCGAGCGAAGAGAAATCCCTCGATCAAAGCGTCTTAGATCTGGTGCTGAGTGATGCCAAGTCACTGCGAAGCAAAATTGGCGGAACCGACCAACGTAAACTCGATGAGTACCTCGATTCCGTTCGCGCCTTAGAAAAGCGTATTGAGCACGCGGAAAAAGAAGCCGAGGATGCTGCCAAATCGGCTGTCGCAAAAAAACCCGGGATTTACAGCCCTACCATCGAACTCTCCATTCCATCAGAACTGCCAGATGGATTTTCTGAGCGAGCAAAACTGATGATGGACTTAATGGTCCTGGCATTCCAAACCGACACCACTCGCATCGCCACGTTTATGTTTGGCAATGGTGGATCGAGTCAAACGTACCCGCACATTGGCGTAAGCCGCGCGCACCACGAAATCTCACATCATCAAAAAGACCCCAGTAAACTGGAAGATCTGACCAAGATCAATATCCACCATATCGAACTGTTTTATTACATGCTGCAAAAGATGAAGAGCTTGAATGACGGCAAAGGAACACTGCTCGACAACAGCATGATCATGTACGGCTCAGCGATCAGCGATGGCGACAAGCATAATCATGATGATCTCCCCATTCTGTTGGCCGGTCGCGGCGGCGGCACGATTCATTCCGGCCGCGTGATCGACACCAAATCGAACATGTGCGATCTGTTCCTCGCCATGTCCGCGCGCGCTGGATGCCCGCTCGAAAAACACGGCGATAGTACGAAGATGATGGATGGCTTGTCATAGCGCTGACAGCAGAACATCCGCGTGCGAAATCTCCATGGGACGACAGGCACCACCCAACATTCAGCGCTGGCACAGTCCCCCGTGACACTAAGGCACGAAATCTCCGGACATTAGCAAGATTTCACGCCTTCGTGGCACAGAGATCGGTCCGAATTTTTCAAAAAAACCTGGTGATACGCTCCCCCTAACGCGTCTCGATCCCGGGCTTCACCTTCAATGTCCATGGATGACGCTCACACCATGGGCGTTTTACGACAAGCGATGAGCTATGTTATTTTGATTCTGCTGTTCTGGGGCGTCGTGTTGGCGATCAAGGCGTTTTCGCGCGTCCAAGTGCCCTCGGGTTATTCCGACATCGCCAATCTGAATGAATTCACCTCTTACCGCGTCGATCAAACCGTTACCCTCTCGGCTTGGCGCCCAGGTGATGTCGCTTGTTGGCGGCTTGGAGCTGATGCCGATCGAGCGATTAACTTTGGTTGGATTGCGGCATTACCGGGCGACCAAATCCAAGTACGTGACGGCCATTTAGAGATCAACGGCCACCTCTGCCCACACGGAGATGCGATTGCTTTGCCAGACTGTGGGCCTGTGCGGATTCCCGATCGTCATTTCTACGTGGTAAGCGACCGCCATCAGAACGACAGTGTCGCGCACGGTCCGTTACCGATCTCTGCCCTGCGCGGACGAGTGGAAACTTTTCCATGAACGCACTCATCGATCAGTGGGGCGCGCGCAATGTTGGCATCGCTTTGATGGCGTTGGCAGCTTTATGCCTCGCCGCTGCGGTTATGGTTGGATGGGAAGCTTTGTACCGTGGCATGGGAATTCTCTCGCTTGATCAAGCGCAAGCTGCCGCACTTGGTCATGATCGTCGTTCGATGATCGCGCATGGACGCGAAGCAGCGTCGTGGTTACCGCGCGAACCTGCCGCCGGGTTATTAGCTATTGATCTTTCTGATCCCGCAGCCGCAACCGAACTGACGCGATTAGAACAACGCGCACCGCCCAAAAATCGTCCCATCGTCGCGGCCATATTTGCCGTACACAAACTTCATCACGGAAGTTTTTCTGATCAGTCACTATCAGCCGGCGATCAAGCGCTGATCAACGATCTGGTGAAAATCGAAAAAGGCCAAGCTCCTGGCCCGCTGACGCTGCCGGATGGAGATTTGCCACAAGCGACGGTTTCGACCTTTGCCGCTCAACGACGTTTTCGTGCGGCCTGGGCTGGCACTGATCGGACGATTATCCGCAACATGGCTGGCGAACTACGACTGTTGATGCCCGACCATCCCGATATTCAAGGATTAGAATTCGTGCTGTCGGCGCTGACACCAACCGTCAAAGATGACACTTTGAGAAACCTGGCCGCCAATTTGCCAAAAAATATTAAAGGTGAATTGATCTTGCTCAAAATTATGAAGCTCGCGCCAGAACGCGCCGAAGCTCTGCAAGCATTACTGCCGAAAACCTCGTCAGGAACCGCCAAATGATTACCTGCCAAGTGTGCGCACATGATAATGTCCTTGGTACCATCTTTTGTCGGAGTTGCGGCACTCGCTTGGTAGTGGACTACGAATCAATAGAGCAATCGGTCCATAAAACGAAGGTTGCAAATCACGACAACGCGCTGCTGCAAAGTGGCCGCAGCGCTGTGTTATTGTGCTCCTTTGCTTTGGTGTGCGCTTTGATCGCTCGTTACGTCGTCGTCCCGCCAATGCCCGCTGTCGTGCCACCGCCAGCACCCGTGCTGGATATTTTCGTGCCACCGGCAGCACCCGCGCCCACCCGCTAATCCGCGCTCGACTGGCGGCTGACAAGCCACGCCAGACCACTAGCATGTCGAACACGAGCGAACCATGCCGGGCACCGTTACCATTACGCGACCTAAAAAAGACCCCCTGCCCGAAACCACGGAAGACCGCGGTTGGAAAGTGGTGTTGTTCAACGACGACCACACTCCGATAGAGGTCGTCGTTTACGCACTGCAACGGGCCGCCGGACTCAGTTTAGAAGTCGCCGAAATGGTCACCCTGGAAGCGCACCGCGAAGGCGAGGCCGTCGTCCGCCGTGCGCTGACACAAGAAGACGCTCTGATCATGTGTGCTGGATTACGGAAATGGTCGCGAATCGAGGGCCTTTCGCCTGGAGTTCATTGCGAAGCGCAGCCAGACGATCCATAAAGTTTTCCTAGCTAGACCTTCGTCATCAAACATGTCCCTCGCCAGTGGATATTGTTTCTTTATGCAACGTGATGCATACTCACCGACTAAATATCGGCCTCGCTGCGATCGATCCTGTACGCCCTCGGCTTCGGAGCTACCTTGATAAACGCACTCACCACTCGTCATGCTGGGTCAACCCGTTGGACCGCGACATTTCTAATCCCTTTTTTCGGGACTGGCCTGATCGGAAGCAACCTGGCGTACAGTGCGGACGCGCTACCATCGCCGAAGCCCAATAGCGGCGCTGACGAACTCGCTCTTTTTAGCGATCTGCCGGTAGTCATTTCCGCTTCACGTCAGCAAACCATCATCACCCGTTCTGGCGTCCCGGTCAGCGTCCTAAGCGATGAAGATATTTCCGCTGGTGGACACGACCGTTTAGAAGAAGCCCTGCGCTTCGTTCCTGGTGTGGACGTTCAACGCATTGATCGTAACCACTACGCGGTTGGTGTTCATGGATTTCATGGTTCGTTCTCTGATCGCACGCTGACCATGATTGATGGACGCAACGCTGATTCACCAGTGTTTGGCGGTGCCGAATTCTACCGCCAACCGCTGATGATGGGTGACATTGACCACGTCGAAGTGGTACGCGGTCCTGGTGGAGCAGCATGGGGCGCGAATGCCTTCAATGGTGTCATCAATGTGATTACCAAAGACCCAGAGGACATGCTCGGGATCCACGCGTCAACCCAAGTGAACGGCTTTGGTGATACGGCTGACTCCGTGCGGTGGTGTGATTCGCGTGGCGCGTTGAGCTGGAAAATCGGCGCATTTTATGAACGTCACGTCTCCAGCAGCGAAGCGCTTAATGATAACAGCTATGCCGATAACGACTGGGGCAAAAAGATTGGCACCGACAACGCCGTGGTGTGGCGGATAAATGATTCCACCATCGTGCGCGGCGGCATAGGGTTCGCTAACGTTGACAGCGGCGTGTTTGAATTTCTTGGCTACCAACCACCTGGAAAAGACGAGCTTGATACGACGCGCGCTTACCTGCGGATGGATCAACGTTTGTCAAAGGAATCGAGTTACCGCTTAGACTGGTATGGTAACTTTCTTACGAGCCGTCGCCCAGCAGCGATCGATGAGCGCTCACGCGAAAATGTTGCCGAATTTCAATTCGACTACCAGGGTATCACTGACCACCAAGTAAGTCTTGGTGGTGAATGGCGAATGACTGATATCGCACAACTGAGCGCTGGTATCCCGCCAGAATTCGATCTCGCCAATGCGCCATACCACGAACAGCGCTACGGTGCTTTTGCGATTGATAAATGGCAAGCTCATGAGCGTCTCAGTATTGAAACGCAAATTCGTGCTGACTATTATGACGGAACCGGCAGCGATTGGGCTGGACGCCTCGCCTGTATTTATGGACTAGATCGAGATCAGAAAAATCTTCTGCGACTGGCCTGTGCCCGCGCATATCGCACGCCACTTCCCGCGCTGCGTGATGCCACCACCAATAAGCCGCCTTTCTTCAATCTTATCGCCAGTGACCAGTTGAAAAACGAACACACGTGGTCGGTCGAAGCGGGATATAGCGGTGAGTTTCAAGGTGACTTTTTGGCACGCGTTGATCTCTATCATCAACGCTACGAAGATCTCATTGGTTTCATTCTCTTGCCCAATTTTGACACCCAAGCCCAAAATATCGATGGTGCCAATGGCGATGGTGGAGAAATCGAATTCACCTGGGCGCCGATGACGACCTGGAGCGCCCAGCGCGCACGTGTGAGCGCATGGTACGCGTACAACCGTCTTGAAACCGATCTGCGCGATCAGGCAATTCGTGCATTCACCCCTGCGGAAAATAAAGTTGGTGTCACTACTCGTTTACCCTTACCGCAACAATTCGCTTTTAATCTGAACTATGCTTTTACCGGTAGCTCAGACGACGCTGATCTACCGATTGGAACGCATGTTAGTATTCATCACCAATGTGACATCACCCTGGCCTGGGCTCTGCCACAGCACCATGGTGAATTGATGATCGGCGTATGGGATGTATTCCACCAAACCGATGGTCCGGTCGCCGCTACGGGAACGTCATTACCGCATAATACTCCAGGCCAAACCTTCTTCGTTCGCGGTGTGTTGGATTTTTGACCCGGATGAAACGAAGTTCGAAAATATTTCGGCCTCCAACGATCAGCGCCAGACGGATGTTTCTGACGATTGGCATCTTGTTCTTCTTGGTCATCGCGCCATCGCAATCCAGCGAAGTCGTCATCGTCATGAGTGCAGACTTGCCACCATACCGACAAGCCCAAGAAGCACTCCGTACACATTTGCCAACTGAGCACTATACGCTGGTGACGCTTGAACAGATGACTGCCGATAACTCTCGCTTACCGGCCAATGCCAGTTGCGTCGTCGCGATCGGTTCAGCGGCGGCAATATGGCTTCACGAGCGCAAAATACCTGGGCCACCTCTCGTCTATTGCATGGTCAGTGATCCATCGTCTGCAGGATTACAAAACGCACCCACCGCCATGGGTATCAGCACCGACGTGCCGCCCGACCAGCAAATCAAACTCATCGCCGAAACCTTACCTCAAGCAAGAAATATCGGATTACTCTATCGAAGTGGTGATGAACGTAGCCGTCAGGCGATGGAAAAATCGCGCACACTTTTGCCCTCAGGGTGGAAATTGGAACCGGTAGCCATCGATCTTCAAGAATCGCCGGCAGCAGCGATCGATCTCTTAATGAGCCGCAACATCGACGTCATGTGGACCACGCCGGACACCGCGATCTGGAACGAAGCGACGGTCCGCAGCTTGCTTTTAACGACCCTACGACGACGGGTTCCGGTGTTCGGATTTTCAACTTCATTTGTCCGTTCAGGCGCTCTCTTTGGCGTCGGCCTGGAACCTGCAACCCAAGGCACGCAAGCGGCCGCTCTGGTACAAGATGTCTTGAGCGGGAAAACAGTGATGAACACCGTGATATCACCCACCTACGATATTTGTATCAATCTGATCGTCGCACAAAAACTTTCGCTAACCCTCCCACCCCTGGTTATTCAACGTGCCACTCATCTTTTCGAGCCAGGGCGATAACATGGGTGAGCCTCGTGCATCAATGAGTTTGCGAGCCAAGGCAACTCTCCTCACTGCTGTGGTACTTATTGTCGCGCTGTCAGCGATGGCCACGACCGCCATGGTACAAGCCGAACGTTTTCTGAATGCCGCACAAATTCACGAAGCCGAAGCCCTGGCAAAGAGCATGGCCGCAGCCTGCGAATTACCCTTGTCGGTGCTCGATAAATCAGAATTGAATCGGTTAATGCGCCGCTTCGTTGCCCATGATGCGGTAGTTTTTGTGGCCGTGTTAGACGAAAAAGGAAATGTGCAAGCCAGTTTCTCCAATCAAGAATTGGCTTGGCGTCGTTTCCAAGCACACGAGCGTGATCTCACCATTCTTGGTCGCGCCGAAATTGAACAAATTGAAAACGCCATTGATATTTTCGATGGCACCATCAATGACCAACCAAGAAAATCGCGAATCCATTTAGGCCAAGCCATCGTCGGAATGAGCGATGAACCTGTTGCTGCGTCGCGCCAGCGTCAAGTTGTTGGAACATTAGGCGTTCTGCTGGCAGCTCTGGTGATTAGCGTTGGTACCGTGCTGCTAGCGGTACGCCGCTATACACATCGGCTCAATATACTCTTGAGCGCCAGCGGACAACTTGCCCGGGGTGATTTTTCCGCTGTGCCAACCGACGACCATATGGATGAAATTGGACGGCTGTCTTACGCGTTCTCGGCCATGCGCGAAGCGGTGCGTGCTCGCGATCTCGATCTCCGTCGATTCAACTCAACGTTGCAGAGTCAGGTTGAAGAGCGAACTCGTGATTTAGAAGATGCCAAAAACCGCGCAGAGGAGGCCAATCGTTCGAAAAGTGATTTCCTTGCTAATATGTCACATGAAATCCGTACACCCATGAATGGCGTTATGGGCATGACGGAATTGATCCTTGATACCGACCTTGACTCCGAGCAACGCGACTACGCCAAGACCATTCAGACCTCTGGCAATTCTCTCTTAGCGGTTATTAACGACATTCTCGACTTCTCGAAAATTGAAGCGGGGAAACTTACTCTCGAACCTATTCCATTCGACCTAGCTTTGGCGATTACCGATTCCGTAGAACTTTTTTCCGCCCGCGCAGAGGGAAAGAAGCTGGAACTGCTCTGTCGCCAAGCTCCCGATTTACCTGCACGAGTTATCGGCGATCCCGGTCGTTTACGCCAAGTGCTGAGCAATTTACTTAGCAATGCCATCAAATTTACGCAACACGGCCACATTTACGTCGACGCTACCTGCACCTCAAGCGACCTTGAAACCGCAAGTTTAACCATTGCCATAACCGACACCGGCATCGGCATCGAAGCGGAAAAGCAGGCTTTGATCTTCGATAAATTCACCCAAGCCGACACCTCCACGACTCGTGAATTTGGCGGCACCGGGTTGGGCCTCGCCATTTGCCGTCAACTTATGGGGCTGATGGGCGGCACCGTCGACCTGCAATCAAAGGTCGGACAAGGCTCTACCTTCACCATTCGTGTTACTTTACCCGTCGACCGTGAAAATGCGGTGCCAGCGGTGCCAGTCACTCATCTCAGTGGGCTGCGCGTGTTGGTCGTCGAACGCAATGTTCTGCATCAACGTATTATCAACGAACAGCTCGCTTCGTGGAACTGCGATGCCGCGACCTCTCCAAGTGCCGAAGAGGCCTTGGCAATGCTCCGTCAGGCAGTTGCTGATCGACGGCCCTTCTCTGTAGCGCTCATC
>JAYVSL010000012.1:0-3530 GCA_043775355.1 Planctomycetota bacterium | reverse complement strand
GAAGATTTTTGGGACATCGCCCCAAACTACACAAGTCCTGACGCGTTAACAGCTTCTATATTTCCACGGCAGGCGGGGGGGTAATGCAATCGCCCTGCCTCGTGCTCCCGCGCTCTTGCGCCAGTCTGGTTGAGTGTAGGGTGCCCACCCCTTCAGCCAGTTTCAATATCTGCTTCTTTGCTGCGCTGGTCAGTTCTGGCCTTTGCTCTTTGAGTTTCCTCTCTGTCAGCCTCAAAGTTCTGCACTTTTATCCGGAATGACCGGTCTTCGGAGCGAGCGTTGCGTTGTCCCTTTTGCAATCACGACGATGACCGAGTCATCGATTCACGCGCCACCGACGATGGCACGGCCATTCGTCGCCGTCGGGCGTGTGATCATTGCAGCAAGCGATTTAC
The DNA here is from genome assembly GCA_043775355.1 of Planctomycetota bacterium. Lineage (GTDB taxonomy): Bacteria > Planctomycetota > UBA11346 > UBA11346 > UBA11346 > BOG-1363. The sequence continues at coordinate 3,135 of JAYVSL010000012.1, read as the reverse complement.
CACCTACGAGCGCGTCGAAGGCGAAGAGTCATTGATGGTGGTTAAGAAAGACGGACGTCGCCAAGCGTTCGATCGCAAGAAAGTTCTCCATGGCATGACGGTTGCCTGTGAGAAACGTCCGATCCCAGTCGAAGATCTCGAAGCCGCAGTTAATCGCATTTATCATCACTTGCTCAGTGAAGGTGTGCGCGAAGTCAGCTCGACCAACATCGGTCAAAAAGTGATGGATGAACTACATCGCTTAGACCAAGTCGCCTACGTGCGCTTTGCTTCCGTCTACCGTCAGTTTAAAGACCTCGATGAATTCATGCATGAACTTCGTCGCGTTATTGGCGAAGGCGCCGCTCCAAAATGAGACTCGCATGAGACCGACCACGGTAGTGAAACGTGATGGGCAGTTGGTGCCCTTCGATGTGATTCGAATTGCTCAGGCGATTACCCGCGCGCAACACGCGGTCGGAATCGAAGATCCTGCGCAGGCCGATGAATTAGCGCGAGTCGTGCTTGAACATTTGGAGCGCGCTTGCGATCAACCGAGCCTTGGCATCGAAGACGTGCAAGATGCGGTCGTCCACGTCTTGCAAGAAAGCGGTAATTACGAAGCCGCGATTGCCTATGCCCGTTATCGTGATGCGCGCGAACGATTCCGTCGGGCGCGTCGGGTATTGGGTGAACATAACGCCGCGCCGCATTTGTCCGTGGTTGATCCGGACGGCAGACGTCGTCCGTGGGATCGTGTGTGGCTGCGTGACATGTTGGTGACTCGCTACGGCATTGATGTAAAAGCTGCTGACGACGCGATTCTGCAAGTTGAAGGAAATCTCGCCGATAGTTCGATGACCGAATTGTCGACCCCACTCTTATTGAGTTTGGTCGACGCCGCTTTGGTTCGCTGTGGCATGCATGATCTGGCAGCGGAACGCGCTCCTTTGCGGGTCGAACGCATTCTGGCGCGGCGCATGCTTGAAAAAGCGGGCGATGGTCAAGCTGCCGTAATCGGCTGTGGCCGCGCCGCGTTTGAACAATTGTCATTGGCCGAAAAAGTGCCTCAGCAAGTAACGGCATTGTATAGTCGTGGGCGTTTGTGGGTTGATGGTTTTGACGATCCTCGGCGCGGCAGTCACCACCTTGCAACCGTCGATGGCACCAGCAATCCATGGCAGGTATTGACGCAAGCTTTCACCCTTGCTGCCGAAGCGAAGCGTCATTGGCGGCGCATCAGTTTAGTCCTGCCGCCGAGCATTCTTGGACATCTCGAACGTGGCGCGAACACGCTGGTGCAATCCATCACCGCGCTCGCTCATTTGGGATTCATTTATCTGTATTGCGATGGCCGCACACCATTGTTGTCGCGTTGGCCATTCCCTGATGGCCGCGTCAGCATCGCCACCTACAACGACGATTTTTTATTGCTGCGTCAACTGCAAGAATTGCGTCTGCCGCTGCTGTCTGGCCCGCATTTAATGCAGGGCAACTATCGCGGCCGCGTCACCGTCGAATCGGCAATCAATGCGCAGGGTTTGGAGGGCGAGTACAGTCAGATGGACAGCTTAGCCATGGCTTTAGTCGCCGCCGTGCGGGTGCGCCTCAGCCAACTAGGCGATTCGCCAGTATTTTCAGGCGGAGAATTACGCTTTGCCATCTTTGGCCTACCAGCGAACTCAGCCTCAAACGACTACCTCGAACGCCAAGTCGTGCAGGAAGGCCTGCGCAACGGCCTAACATTATCGCGTGGCGCGCACCTCACGGAAGAAGCCTGCATCCATCTCGGACGATTGTTGGAATAGCGTTTCGAGTGATTTTTTCAGGCGACTGGCTGCGCGATTAGCTGCGCGCTTGTATCTGCCACTGATTTCGCGACTGACTCCGCAAAAGCATCGGCCACAGATAGCTGCTGGAAATCTCGCAACCGCCTTCTACAACCCGCCCGTCGCACGGGGATATAGCTCAGTTGGTAGAGCGGTTCGTTCGCAATGAACAGGTCAGGAGTTCGAATCTCCTTATCTCCACCACGATGAAACCATGCAGGGCCGGTCAACTGACCGGCCCTGCATTATTCTTCTGGTCATTTCACCGCGTTGCCCCAACGCGCGCTACCCTCTTGCAAGTCGTTGTTCCGTTAGAACATGCCGCTCCTTTCGGAGATAGACCATGGCCTCGCAGCGTACCTTTGTGATTCTCAAGCCCGACGCAGTTCAACGCGGATTAGTCGGCGAAATCCTTGGCCGTTTTGAACGCAAAGGACTCAAGCTTGTCGGTATGAAATTCATGATGGCCACCGTCGACGCCGCCAAGAAGCACTACCAAGAACACGTTGAAAAACCTTTCTTTGGTAGCCTCGTCACCTTCATCACCACCAGCCCATTGGTCGCGCTGGTCCTCGAAGGCGACGAAGCCGTGACCGTTGCTCGCACGCTCATTGGCGCCACCGACGGCCGTAAAGCCGCCCCAGGCACCATCCGCGGCGACTTTGGTTGCTCGCGCTCCAACAACTTAGTTCACGGCAGCGACAGCCCCGAAAGCGCCGTCCGTGAATTGGCGATCTGGTTCCCTGAAACCCTCATCGACTGGACGCCATGCGCCCAGACCTGGATCCAAGGAGACTAACCGCACACGCGGTTGGCGTTCTGAATTCTTTGCTTAGCATACAAACGTCGTCGCAATAAATCGCGCCGACGAACCACTACCCCGTGGTGTAACGGTAACACTAGAGATTTTGGCTCTCTCATTCATGGTTCGAATCCATGCGGGGTAACTTTTCCGTACGGTCGTGCAAAAGGTCAATGCCGGCTCCTGGGACGCAAAGCTGCACTAAAGCGCGGTCTTTGCTCACGTCGATACGTTCAATGAATCCAGCCAATACGGCTGCCCGATCCTCTCTGCTGGCCATTATGAGCTTCGGCAAGCCTCGCTGGATGGAGGTTGCCAAGCTGTCGATGGTGTCCTGATCACGTGCTAGGATGGCTGTGGCGGCCCTCAAGCCGGCCAGTTTGCCGTCTACTCCCTCAAGGTCGTTTTGTATGTTGGCGAGCCGTTTGTGGCTTCCGGAAATTCTGGCCGCTGAAATTCCGGAAATTCTGGCCGGTGCCCGCCCTGCGGGTCCTTTGGGATCCTGCCTGTAGGGTGGTCGCACCA
>JAYVSL010000011.1:0-11288 GCA_043775355.1 Planctomycetota bacterium | reverse complement strand
GAAGATTTTTGGGACATCGCCCCAAACTACACAAGTCCTGACGCGTTAACAGCTTCTATATTTCCACGGCAGGCGGGGGGGTAATGCAATCGCCCTGCTGCCCGCGTACAGACCATTGCACATGCGAACTTGCTCACTATTTTCCCCCGCCTTGGCCGAGTGGCGGAATTGGCAAACGCTGCGGATTCAAAATCCGCCGCCCTCACGGGCTTGTGGGTTCGAGTCCCACCTCGGCTACCAAACGTTGATTTTATCGTTGAAGAGGTTGGCGGATTTATCCGCCAACCTCTTGTGTTGGTGCTGGTGGTAAAGCGCGCGCAAACACCGACTGGAACACCATAGCAACACTCCGCGATCGAGTCGCTGGTCGGTGATTGGCCAATGGAGTCCGTCTCCATCATCCGCCAGCGCAAGGAGTCCGCGATGCGTACCGTCCCCACTGTTCTCAATGTCCTGGCTGCTCTCTTCGTGACCCTCGGCTTCGTCGGGTGCGACAACCAGCGCGAAATACAAGCTGCTGCTACTGAAAAAGCCGCCACCGAAAATGTTCGTGCCGCACTTGCTGCGCAACGTGCGGCTGAAGAACAACACCGCGCAGAAATCAACGCCACTGCCCTCGCCGGTAAACTCGCATCGATTAATGATATTTGCCCGGTCACTGGCCTACCGATTGATCCCGCAATCACCCCCATCTTGGTCGAAGTTATGATTGTCGATCCGCATGAATTTATCGCCATTGGAGTGGCTAACGCCGCCGCTGCCGAATCCGTGCGCCAAAGCCCAGATCGATATACTCCCGCCGCACGCCGCAATCGCCAAGCACGTAGTTCGACCACCGTCGGAGAGTAACGCTTCGGCATAGCAATCAGATGACTCGTTTGATTGACTACAGGCTACGGACCCCGGACCCCAGCCTGCAATGCGTAAAATCCCAACGGCACTGACTTGCCTGTGGTCTATTGGCCTACAGCATGTCGACCTCACCCATTTCCGGACCACCAATGCCTAAAGCCATTTTCCATACCGCTCACGGCGACATCAAAATCGCTCTGTTTGATAAAACTGCGCCCGCTACCGTTGCTAACTTTATCAAGTTGGCCAAGTCGGGTTTTTACGACAAGTTGTCGTTCCACCGCGTGATCAGCAATTTCATGGTTCAAGGCGGCTGCCCAAACAGTAAAGAAGGCGCCAAGGGCATGCCCGGCACCGGCGGTCCTGGCTATAAAATCAAATGTGAACTCGGACCTTCGAATCCTGAAAAACATCTTCCAGGCACCTTGAGCATGGCGCACGCTGGCCCCAATACCGGTGGCAGCCAATTCTTCATTACCCACACCAACACGCCGCATCTTGATGGCGTCCACACGGTATTCGGCCGTATTATTTCAGCCGACGATCAGAAAATCGTCAACACCGTGAAGCAAGGCGATCGCTTCAGCGTTGAAATCGTCGACTAGTCCATCGACTCATGGAAGGCCTGTGGTTTCGCTGTACGAGACCACAGAAAAACCAACCAACCCATATTGAACAAGAGAAACGGAGGAACGGAGGGAAACGGGAACAAAAAAAGGAAGATAGATTCGGTTCTCCGTTTATATCTTTTAGCTTTCTCGGCCTTCCTCCGTTGCTCCGTTCCTCTTGTTCAATTTTTTCTTCAACAAACGGCTTCAATAAACGGCTGGCGTGGTTCATTAGCCATTCGATTGTTCTGAGGATCCCCTATGCTGAGCGCTGCCCAACAAAGTTTTGTCGAATTATTGGTTGCGCGTCAGGCGCTGAAATTTGGCGATTTTACACTCAAAAGCGGGCGTAAAAGCCCTTACTTCATTAATACCGGATGCTTCAACCAAGGCGGTGATCTCGCGCTTCTTGGCGCTGCTTACGCGGCAACCATCGTGGCGCATTTTGGCCGTGACGTGCAGGTGGTATTTGGCCCAGCGTACAAAGGAATCCCCCTGGCGCTGGCGGCGGCGGCGGAATATCAACGCCTGGTTGGCCGCAGCATCGGCTGGACTTACGACCGCAAAGAAGCCAAAGATCACGGCGATGGTGGATTATTCGTTGGCGCGCCGCTCACGGTTGGCGTCCCCTTGGTGATCGTCGATGATGTGCTGACTGCTGGCACCGCTTTGCGCGAATCGTTGACGAAACTCTCCCCGACAGGCGTAAAAATTCTCGGCGCCGTGGTCGCCGTCGATCGCCAAGAAAAAGGTCACGGCAAACGCACGGCGATCGAAGAAATCCAACATGAACTTGGCGTGACAGTAGCTCCCATTATTTCCATCACCGAAGCTGCTGATTTTTTGCTCGCGCATGATGTGCATGGGAAACGCTATCTGTCAAAAACCGAACACGAACGGATCATCAAGCATCTCGCCGATTGAAGGTGCTGGCTTTTTTTTACGTTGTTACGAAGCGCGAAAACCACCCGCGAACTGCATCTAAATCATCACATCGAAGAAGCCGAGTGCGCTCTTCTTCAGCGCCGACAAATATCCCGCCAGCGCGATAATAACGCACCAATTGTTTGAGCTTGGCTAAACTTCCGCGCCGGCCCCGTACGGCTTCGACTGCGGTCGCGTAACGCAAAGCAAAGTCTGCCGCTTGTGCCGGAGTCGGTGGCGGGCCACCAGCGGCCTGGGAAAAAATCCACGGATCGGCTAACGCTGCGCGACCAATCATGACGCCATCACAACCCGTCTCGGTCAGCAAACGCTGGACATCTATGGGCTGTTCGACGCCGCCATTACCGATCAAAGGAATGCGCCGCGCGTGGCGATCACGCTCCTCACGCGCGACTGATAGCCACTCCCACGTCGCTGGATGCGAGTATGGTTGGCAGCGTAAACGCGCATGGACCGTCAACATAGCCGCACCGGATTCGATGACCGCCGCGACGATTTCTTTCAGACGATGTGGTGAATCAATGCCGACGCGAATTTTTGCTGACACCGGCAAGGTCGTTGAGCTCACCGCTGAGCGAACGATACGTGCCAAAACTTCTGGCTTCCCTAACAGCGCTGAACCGGCGCATTTATTGAAAACCACCGGCACGGGACAACCAAAATTGAGATCGATCCACTGCGCGCCAACGCGCTCGGCCGCAGCGACACTCGCGGGAATATGCGTCTCGTCGGCAGCCATGAATTGGACCCCGACTGGAGTATCATCACGCAGCGGCCCCAAATACCGGCGCACCACTTTCGCCGACATCGCCGAGACTGAAATACGAATGAACTCGGTGATCGCGCCACCAACACCACCCAGATTGATCACCAGATCACGAAACACCGGATCAGTAACCCCCTCCATCGGTGCAAGAAATACCGGATTCGGGAACAGTAACGAGCTACCGCTGCCCGTAATGGTGAAGGCTTTGGTGTGCTGATCGATTACGGAATCACCGGGCATATTCCGCATGCTGACAAATGAATGACGCCACACCAGTCACGTTTAGCGATTCGCTGGTTCCACTGGCGGAATCACCAAACGATCGAGTTCGCCCTGCGATTTTCCGTCAATATCGCGCAAAATAAGCGACATCCCAACGATGTTTGACGCGAGCGGCACTTCGACATCAAGCGACAACGGTTCGAGTGGCGAAACATAATACGATCCGAGCGACACGGCCTTCGGCGGGTTCTTTGCCTCACCTGCTGGTAGGCCGAGTAGCTCAACCGTACCTTGGTGAAAAACTCCGAACACGCCGGTTACCCGAGCACGTTTTTCGATGCGTACCGCCGCAAGTCGTTGCTTGCACACGCCCGCTTCACTGGCTTTCAAAATCGGTCCATCGATGCGACTGGCGTACCAATCAACAATAAATGAAGTCTGTTGCTGGGGTGACAAATCAATCAACGGACCAAGTACGTGAATCTCCATATACGGTTCGTGCGCGTTGGTTGAAACTTGTACGGTCGCTCCTCCGTCTGGGTAATGTGCCGGATCTGGCAAAACGTTAACGGCAAATCGTTTCACGTAGGTATAGCCTTCGCGTTCGTCGACATACGCGATCCAACCGCCAGTGACATCAGCACCAATTTTTCCGGCGCGGCGAAGATATTGAACACCGGCGATGTTATCGGCCGACCAATTTTTCCATTGGCTATCAGCGCCGCTACGAACGTCGCCTGGAAACACCATAAATCCGCGCTGGCCAAACATGCTGCGCGGATTGACTGGGAAATAGACCCAAAATTTATCCGGGTCCGACGCGGCCGCATGAATACCTGGGACCTGCGTGGCATCCCAGTTGGCAACTTGCTGCGGGAAAGCGCCTTGATTAATGATGATTTGCTCAACTCGTACATGCGTGCTGTGTGGGCGCATGGTAAAGCGCCGGGTCAGCGACAGTCCTTTCGCTTGCCAGCCATCAAGGGTCTCTGGCGGACCCGTGGTGATTAAAGTGATCTCACCTTGTTCACCCGTTTGATTGGTCGCAACATAAAGACCGTGATCAAGGGTCGGCGACGGTGGCCAACCGCCGCCACCGCGTAGCCATTGGCCCTGTGGTGCGACCCATGATTTGGAGCCACCGAAATTCGGCCACGGTGCATTCGCTGTTGGCTCATAGGTGCGACCGATTTCGGCTGGGTTGACCCACAAAAACGCATGATCGCTGAGATCGTACTGCATGACGCGTCCGCCGATGGATGGCACAACCGCTAACGTCACCAAGTCATTCTTCAGCACTTGTGCCTGCCAGCCCCACCCCAAATGATCGTCAACTTGCGTGAGCTGAACCGCCTCACCGGCACTCACCACCATTCCGGCGTGCGCCAGCATCATCAGTAAAAGCCAATGACCATGATAAGGCATGGCGCGCACCATAGAGAAGCCTGTTCGTCGATCCAGAAGCAGCCGGCAGGGAACCGCAGGTGAACGTGAGTGAGATAAATACCCACGTGTCCGCCCACGGTTACCCAGATGACCATCCGCCAAAAGCATGCATCATCCTTCCACCCTAACCCATGTTCGACACTCTCTCTCGTTACATTCTGCGACGCACCACCGCGCGTTTTTTTATGCTCTTCGCCGTTTTTATGGGCGTATTAGTTGGTGGACAGCTTGCATTGCTGCTTGGTCGTGGAGTACCGCCAGAAGCCTGCCTATCGGCGATCCAGGGCATGAGCTTATTATCGATAACGATCGCTTTGCCCATTTCTCTCGCAACAGCGATTTTGGTGGTCCTTGGTGGAATGGTGCAAGACGGTGAATTTCGCGCGTTGGCTTCAAGTGGGGTTGGTCATCGGCGTGTTTTAGTTCGACTTATTCCGTTGATCATCGGCGCCGTCGTGCTTTGTGGGGTACTAACCCATATGGTCTTGCCGATGGGTATGAAAGATATTCGCGATAATAAAGGCAAACTGTTGCAGACCGCCATCGCCAGCCGCATTGCTGGGGGTGAAGCCATGTTTGATCAAGAAGGTATGAGCATTTGGGTTACCGCTGCCGACGGCTCGCGATTGCAAGAAGTGCGAGCCATGCTCACACGAGGCGAGGAGGTCATCGCTATTTATGCTCCTGAAGCGCGCTGGGTATTAGCAAAACAGGGTGTTCATTTAGAATGTCAAAACGTGCAAATGATGGTGCGCAGCCCAGGAAAACACCTGATGAGCTTGGATACCGATCGTTATTCTTACCTGTTCGATAATGAGCTTACTCGCCGCGATCGTTTGGAGCCTGACGCCATGTCGACACCCGAGGTCATGGCCCTAACAACGATAAGACCCCTGCCGAATGAAAATCAGAGCGTCTACAACAATGCTCGGCTCACCATGCAGTTCCGTTTCTTTCTGCCTGTATCGCTGATCGCCTTCAGTCTCTTAGCGATGGGCCTGGGACTCACTTTCGGCACCGATCAAAATCTTCCTGGTGTTATCATCATTGTTGTCGTGGTAGCCGCCGTTGGTTTTCCAGCGTTTGGTTATGTAAAAAACTACACTCACCTACCTCAAATTAACCCCGCATTCATTCTGTGGCCGCCAGGTATTTTCGTCGCGCTCATTGGTGGATGGATGGCATGGCGACCAGAACATGCACGCGAAATACTGACGTATCCATTGGTATGGTTATCAAGTCGGCGCGCGAAAATCGCATGAATACGCTGCATCGTCATATTTTGTCCTTGGGTTTCACCCGCTGGGCCATGTTGTTGTTTATTGGCTTGTTCTTGATTCATCTTGGTGACTTTCTTGGTCAAAGTGGTGACTATATCAAAGCTATCTCTGCCGGACGAGGCAATTATCTTTTGCAATATTTCGCGCTTCGTTTCCCTGGATTCTTGGCCGCATGGCTGCCGGTCTCAGTCGCAGCAGCAGCGCTATTGAGCGCATGGCCGATGCTGCGCCAAGGAACTTTGGTTGCACTTTGCGCTGCTGGTATTCCGGTTCGTCGCATATTTTCCGCGTTACTCGGTCTGGCGCTCGCTGTTGGGGTACTCGGTTTTGTCTTACAGGATCAAATCATCCCTCGCCTTGATCCTGAAATGAAATTCGCCCGCTTGCGCACGGACGGCACCCTCAAGATCAATGAAAGCGTTAGTCGTTCTTTGGGGTGGCATGATGGCGATTTTTTCTGGTGCGTACAACAAGCTCTCCCAGAAGAAGGTCGTTACCATCAAGTTGCCGTCTTTGGTGCCACTGGTACGCAACATCACGGGCCGCTCGTTATGGCTGATGCTCTCTTGTGGAAAAATGGTTCCTGGCGACTAAACAACCCGGTCGTCGCAAAAAATTATCATACGCCATCTCAGATTCTCACTGATTGCACGCTCGCTGAGGTTGGTTTGCACATGAGCGCTGACGCTGCAACGCTGGTCGAACAGCTCAAACAAGACCGCGCACGCACCAGCGACCAACTCTTTGCCGTGCACTCCGAAAATGCCTGGGGTTATCTCATGTTACGCATCTGTTTTGGCCTTTTGCCGTTTCTCTGCTTGGTATTTGCCCTACCCAGTTTCGTTCGCCTCGAAGGCGTTAATCACCTTGGCAACGCTCTCGGGCGATCGGTGATGTGGATGATGATACCCATACTGGGCTATTGGCTTTTATCGCGCATCCTCGTTTCCAACAGCACCTACGTCATCAGCGGTACGGCGCTGGTACTTGGCTGCCTGATCAGTGCCGGAAGCTGGCGCTGGTGGACGATGCGTTTGTAGACGGCATCATCCGCCGCCGATGTCAGACCTCCCCTCGCTTACCTTTGCCGATTGCATCCGTACCCGTCGCACGGTGAAAGACTTCACCGGTGAAGTCGTCCCCCATGCGGCTCTCGAAAAATGGCTAGAGTTGGCGTGCTGCGCACCGACTCATCGCCTGAGTCAGCCATGGCGATTTGCGGTATTGAATCAGCCAGCGATTACTCGTTTGGGCGCATTTTTATGCAGCGAACCAACGATAGCTGCCGTGCCAAATCCAGAAAAAGGCGCGGCAAAATTGGCTAAACTTATGGAGCGTCTGCCGACACTCGGAGCACTCATTCAGGTAACCTGGGTTCGGGCCAGCGATACCGCTGTTGATCTTGAAGATCACGCCGCCGCTAGTGCCGCCGTACAAAATCTGCTGTTGGCTGCACACGCTGACGGCTGGGCAGGCTTCTGGTCGACCAACCCCGCACTCGGACACGCCGAGACGTTACGTTGGTGCGGATTCGATCCAACAACCCACGGATTTATTGGTTCGATCTGGCTTGGTCGCAGCAAGCACACACCGACGGCTCCACCGCGCGTTCCGCTAACCGAACGCGTTCGATGGTTATGAGCCAGTTGTGCGCTGCGTAACCACCAAACGTGTCATCATCATTTTTCAACTCCCCATTCCTCAAACCGTGAATCGTTAACCCTATGCCATTTCTCCTCATCGCCGGTCCTCTTGCTCTTGACGATGTGCCACAAGGCAAAGGTCTGCTTGGTGGCGCTGCTGGTTACGCCGCCATCGCAGCGGCACCGCTTGCGCGCACGCAGATGTGGGCACGTGGTGGACAAGATATCACCTCGCAAGTGCGCGGCATTCTTGAACATCGTGGCATCGATCTGTCAGGAGTCAGCTGGGACGGCGCCACGCTTCGTAACCCTGTGGGCGCTTCTGCGACCAGCGCCAACGCGCTCCCTGAAATCGAGCCGACGCAAGCCGAAGATCTGGGCGCTGTGTTGGTCATTGGTCTAGCGCCTGACGAATGGCGTCGCGCGATCAAAGTCGTCCAGGCACTGCCCGGTGGCGAAAATCGCACCTTGGTTGCCGCGCCACGCATCGCCGATTTGCAGGATTCACGTTTCCGCGCCGAGGTCTGCGCGGCGGCGGATGTCTTAGTGCTCTCCGCCTCGAAAGCCGTGGCGCTGACTGCCACCAACGACGCTTACGAGGCCGCCCGCGCCTTGGTCGCCGAGGGCGCTAAATGCGTGGTTTTGACTGCTGGTCCGGTCGGCGGCCTGATTCTGTATCGCCAAAAAGCCACCACCTACCCGGCGCTGCCAATCGAATCGGTCGACCACACCGGCGTCGGCGCGGCCTTCGCCGGAGCACTCGCGGCGTGGTTAACTGGTGCCGGAAAAGACGATTTTCGCGCAATAAAACGCGGTTGTGCAGTGGCGAGCGGAGTCGCCGGTATTTGTCTTCAGGGACCAGGCTCCAAGAAATTGCTGGGTGCTGACCGCAAAGAATACCTGGAACGGTTCAACCGTCTCCGGCGTGCAGCCAAAGGCTGATTGGCGCATTCTTAATGACTCTACACCTCGAAATACCAAGAGTATGACGCAAAAGCGCAGCGCTTGAGATACGCAACAGACCCGTGGAGCAAACCTACGTTGACACTCTTTTCGGATAGCATTAGCTCTCACCGACTGATGCAGGAGTCTGGCGATGCAAGAGATCCAATATGTCACGAACTACCAGATCTTGCGCAAGATCGCTTCCGGCGGCATGGGCTCGGTCTATCTCGCGGAACAACTTGGCGCTGAAAGTTTTCGCAAAGTCGTCGCGATCAAGACCATCAAAAAAGAATTCCTTAAAAATAAAGAGAACGTCGATCTGTTCGTCGGTGAAGCCAAACTGGTGGCTGACCTTATCCATGAAAACGTTCTTCAGGTGTACCAACTTGGCCAGACCAAGGGCATCTACTACATCGTCATGGAATACGCTCACGGCAAAAACCTTGCCGACGTTATTCGCTCACACAAAGATCGTCACAAAGTTACCAACGTTGAAATCGGCGCCTTCATCATCAGTCGCGTCTGTCGCGCGTTGAATTACGCCCACGAAGCCAAAGACATGTCGGGCAAGCCCCAGAACATTGTCCACCGCGACGTGACGCCATCGAATATCATCATCACCTATGGCGGTGTGGTGAAGCTCACTGACTTCGGCATCGCCAAAGCCGTGATCATGAACACTCCCGACGAAGCCGAAGTCATCATGGGCAAATTGCCGTACATGAGCCCGGAACAGGCGAAATTTCAGGGTACCACGCGTCAAAGCGACGTCTTCAGTCTTGGCTTAGTGACCTACGAACTGCTGACCAACACCTCGGTCTACAACGTCAACGACATCGATGATTTGGTCGATAAGATGGATAATTATTCCATCAAATCACCACGCCGATTGAATCCGCACATCCCGGAAAAACTCGAAGCCATCATGATGAAAGCGTTGGAGGTCAATCCGGCCAACCGCTACGCCACCGCGCGTGAGTTCTGCCAAGACCTCGAACATTACATGTACGACGGCGGTTACGGCCCGACCAACGAAAAACTCGCACGCTATTTAGGTCGCCTGTTTCCCGAAGAAAGCATTGCGCCCATTACTGGTGTCGGCTCGCCCGCCGCCAATACTGGCAGCGGAAACACCGCCGCCGTTTAAGATGCTGTTTTGAACTACAGGATTGAACAAGAGGGCGCAGAGGCACAGAGAAGACGGATGCTCAGATTCGACGAAAGATCGTGGTCTTTTGTCTTCACCTACGATCTCTTCATTGCTCTGCGCCTCTGCGTCCTCCTGTTAAAATTGATTTTCCAGAGCGGCTCTCAGCTGATCCGCCATCGGCAACCATCATGCCACGCGCCCTGATCATTCAGCATCTTGCCTGCGAAGGCCCCGTTCGTTTACGGCCGTTGCTCGAACGTCGGGGCTTTGCCATCGACATTTGCCATGCCTTTGATGGCCAAACCATACCGACCACGCTCTCTCACGATCTTTTGGTGGTGATGGGTGGATCGATGGGTGTCGGCGACATTGGTGATATAAAATACCCATTTTTAGCCGCCGAAGCCGCATTGCTGCGCTCAGCGCTCAGCCGCAATCAAGCCGTCCTCGGCATTTGTCTTGGTGCCCAATTGTTGGCCCACGCCGCTGGCGCGCGGGTCCAACCCAATCGTCGTGATGGTGTCGTCGTGCGCGAAGTCGGTTGGGCACCGGTGGATTTTCTTGGTGCTGCTCATCGACCAGAGTTGAGCGGAATCAATGCGTGCGAAACCATGCTGCATTGGCATGGAGACACATTCGATATTCCTTCTGCCGCAATTCATCTCGCCTCAACGCCGAATTGCGCCAACCAATTATTCCGCCTCCCACGCCAAGTCGGCATTCAGTTCCATCCCGAGATCGACGAGCAAACAATCAGTGAATGGGTACGGCTTGATGCTGAGTACGTGGCCCTGGCGAACGGACCACAAGGACAGGCGCAGGTTCTCGCAGATACCCGGCGCTTCATTAAACAACATCACCAAATTGGTGATCGATTGTTGGAAAATATTATCGCAGAGATCACTCGCTAATGTAATAAGGCTCTGCGGCGATTCGTGTGGGTTCAATTTCATGGGACAGCCAAAAGAAGAAAACAACGAACAGGAGGCGCGGAGACGCGGAGATCGGAAGAGGGGAAGATACTTGCCGGAAAGAATGAGCCTTTTCCTCCTCTTACCTCTGCGTCTCCGCGTCTCCTGTTCGATTTTTCTCGCTTTGATGAGCCCTAAAGACTGAGAAAAGACCCACACGAAACGCCGCAGAGCCTGTAATAATTTAGCGTTTGCCCATACTCGGCAGTAACGAAGTCGACGCGCCGCGCTGAATACCACGGAAGAGCATTTCCATTTCGTCCGGATTGTCGGAGGTCGACAGTGCGTCTTCGCGGGTGATGTCACCCTTTTCGTAGAGCTTCATCAGCGACTGATTGAAGGTCATACAGCCGAAATGTTCGCTGTCGCGAATGGCGGTATACAGTTCAGGCGTGCGGCCTTCTTCGATCATCTGTTTGATGGTCGGAGTCGCGATCATCACTTCGAGTCCGGGCACGCG
>JAYVSL010000010.1:0-21437 GCA_043775355.1 Planctomycetota bacterium | reverse complement strand
AAGAGCGGCTAAGAGCGGCGAAGAGCGGCGAAGAGCGGCGAAGAGCGGCGAAGAGCGGCGAAGAGCGGCGAAGAGCGGCGAAGAGCGGCGAAGAGCGTTAAAGGGCTCGTTGGTATCCATGCCGACACTTCTGGGACATCGGTTTATCCGGCACCTATCCGTTGATCTCGCAACAGAGCCAATGCTTTCGGCTTATTCTTTTTTGGGAACAACTGCCGGTATTGGCTGTTTCGCCAAGCCGATTTGGAAGCGTTTTCCGCCATCACGCGTTCCTTGAAAATAAAACCAATATTCGTGGCCGACCGTTATGATGTCCCCGTGGCTCAACGATCCGGCAGCAAACGGAGGAATGTTGATGGTTATTTTACCTCCATCAGAAAACTTGTCGGTCAAACTTTTGCTTGTGTATGATTTATAATACTCGCCGTTATTCGAAAAACCGATGCAGCCAAATAACGTGTAGGTCGAACCGTCTTTGAGAACAACGCTGCCCTCGCCGACGGCGCCGGTTTCGACCGGCTTGGTTGACCAATCCAGTAAATTGGTCGAGGTCACGTAGCGAATAGCATCACCGCCGGTGGTATGAAAAAGATAATACGTACCGTTTTCGAACCAGATGAAGGGATCATTACATTTGCCAATGCTCAATACTGGATTGCCAGGATTCTTCGTCCAATGACGCAAATCGATGGAAGTAGCATAGCCAATCGCGACGGGCTTCTTGTCACATTTTCCCGCATAATACAGGTAGTAAACCCCGTCCTTCAGAATCGGCTTTGCTGGTGCCTGTGGCCGTTCCTCGTCCCATTCACCCGGCTTGCCCTTAGGAATCGACACGCCTTGATAGGTCCACGTCAGTCCGTCGGGCGAAGTCGCGTAATCAATTCGGGAATCGCCCTTGCCGCCATTGCCTTCATGGGCCCAGGGATTGGCGCTGGTGTAATACATAAAATAGGTTTCGCCGACCTTGATGATCGATGGATCCTTTGCCCAGTCGTCATCCGGATCACAAAAAATTGGCTGAGCCGCTGCTTGCCACACCGAGGTCGCTCCTTGAACACTGGGCGGCGAAACCGGTGGCGGTTCTGCTGCCAAAATCCATGTACCCGTGGACGTGATCGATACGAAGAACGTGATCGCTGAGAGGAGAAGATGCCGCATGGTTTTTCTTTTATCGGTTGAGCGGCCACCGGCCACATGCTTTGGAGGACAGAATCGTGCCGCGACGTCATGCACAAAACCAGTGGTTGGTGGCTCGTGCTGCGTCAGAGCATCAATGCTGAGCTATAGGCTGATGGGATGGCTACAGACTACTGACCACAGGATGGTACCGCGACGTCTCCGCAAGATTCTGTGGTCTGTAGCTTGTCGTCTGTAGCCTGTCTTTTCCCCATTCATCAACACCAACCTGCGCTGGCACATCCATCTGGTTGACCAACGCAAATTCGCTGTGAGTGTATGTCGCAGATTCGTGCCCAAGTGGTGGAATAGGCATACACGCAAGACTTAAAATCTTGTCCTCGTAAGGGGATGCGGGTTCGACCCCCGCCTTGGGCACCATCTTTTTTTACTTTGCGATTCGCTCTGAATGGTCAGCGATTTACGCGCAAATACGGTCGATCTCCGCTAATTCATCGACGCTGAAAGCCAGGTTTTTCAGACAGGCAACGTTCTGCTGCACTTGTTCTGGTGAGCTGGCACCGATCAGGACGGAGCTCACGCGCGGATCTTTGAGCACCCACGCCAACGCCATCTGGGCCATGGTTTGGCCGCGCCGCTGGGCGATGGCATGCAGCAGCCGCACTTTAGCGATGACCTCCGGCTTCACCGCTGCGCGACCAATGCCGCCGTTGCCTGGGTCGGTGGCAGCACGCGAGCCGTCTGGAATACCATCCAGATAACGATCGGTGAGGATGCCCTGCGCCAAGGGCGAGAACGCAATCACACCAACGCCTTCACGAGCTGCTGTCGGCAAGACCTCGGTCTCGGCCCGACGTTCGAACAGATGATAGCGAGGTTGATGGATGGTGATCGGCGGCCACATCCGTTGCTTGGCGATCTCCACCGCGCGAGTGAAAGTCGGATCCGTATAATTGGACAAGCCGACATACAATGCCTTGCCTTGATGCACCAAAGATTGCAGTGCGCCGAGCGTTTCTTCCAACGGCGTATTCGGGTCCATGCGATGTGAATAAAAAATATCGAGATGATCGACGCGCAGGCGCTTCAACGATTGCTCACACGATTCGATAAGCGACTTACGCGACCCTCCATCGCCATATGGGCCAGGCCACATGCGATAACCGGCCTTCGAACTAATGATTAATTCTTCGCGCGGAAAATCAGCGACGATGCGCCCGAAGAGTTCTTCGCTGGCTCCAGCCGGTTTACCGTAATTATTGGCAAAATCGAAATGCGTAATACCCGCATCGAAGGCTGCGGTGAAAATCGCCTTGGATGCACCGCTATCGCGATAACTGCCGATCGCTTGCCATCCGCCCAGACTCACGGCAGGAAGCATCAGACCGTAACGACCACAACGACGATAGGTCATGCGTTCGTAGCGATCAGCGGCAAAGGTCATGTGGGCTCCTAGGAAGGTAGGACGGTGTAGCGAATTAATGGAGACTCAAGCCCTGGCGGTTTTCCTTTGCCTACTGCGAAATCGAAAATTCACCAAACTACCGTCATGCCAACCGTCAAATACAGGGAATATCCAGGGACGAGATAGTGATCGACATCATTGCCATTGCTAACGGTCACTGAGGAGAACGGCAACCATCCATCGATGCCGACGCCCAAACGTATAACGTCAAACCAACTATCGCCGCGATCGGTGAAACGGTAACCGAAACGAGTTCCGAGCTCTCCTTGAACTACTCCAGTTGCATGTACGTCTCCATCAGGAAAACGCGGCGTTCCGTCTTCCACGTGGATGCGTTCCAATCGCACTCCGCCCGCCACGTAGCCACCCACCGACCAAAACAACCTGCTGTTTGGCGGAGGAATATCCCACGTTGGTCCCCACCCAATAACGATTTGATCGAAACCAATATAACAATCCTGCCAATCCGTTTTCTCAGCCACCGAGCCGAAATCATAGCCCACCACGAGAAAATCACGCGGACTCAACGAATGCTCGGATAACCACTGAGGTTGCCAGCGAACGTCAACACCAAAACTGCCGCTGCCGGGTAATAGTTTTAACGTTTCGTCAACCCGATGACCGTCAGCTGCATGATTGAGGCCAGCTGTGGTATCGATGGTAAATCCCAGCGTCCCCGCAACGGTCTCGCGACTGGGATTGATACTTGCAGTTATGAGGACGCCGGGCGTGCGACTAATTCCGACCACTCCCCACCAACCGGATTCTTTGGCCGCAACCATGTCAGAAGTAGCCGTTGGACGATGACCACCATTCCACTGATAACGCGCACCGACCCACGCCACACTATCCGTTCCAACCGACACCAAATTCGCTCCACCGTAAACCTGAATTTCTTCACCTGTGCTGGCCAAACCGCCGCTTTCTATCTGAAAAGCCCAGCGACCAAACGGGCCAGTGCCTTGGTAATCCCACGGCGGCACCATGGTCAAACGTCCATGATAGAAGGCGAATGCTTCGGTCCCGCTCTCTGGATCATAGGGAATTTGCACCGTTGGATAACCAAACGCTTCATGGGTGCGATTCTGCACCGTCTCGCCACCAAAGTTGCCATACGTCCGACCACCAACGCCAAGGGTCAAAAGCGGACGTAAGCGACCTTCACGCTCCTGGTCGATGATTGCGTATCCCAAACTATACGTCAGTTCATCGGTACGACTGGGCGTGGTGCCATCGCGCCCACGATTGGTCAACATGCTGGCGTCAAAAGCAAATCGCCACGCGTCATATCGCCCGCCAATAGTGATATTGGCCGTGCGATAATCGTCGGAATTCAACACCGCCATGCCAAGAAAGTCATCTGAGAAATTAAACCAAAATTGCGGAGTTGGCGCTGGCGTCGGTGGCTCTGGCAAACCGTACACGGCTGCCGACAGATGCTGCGTTGCCATCAGCATGACCGGGACCATGAAAGCGAAACGACGCAATGGCATGTCTGCTAATACCCACCAGTAAGCAGCGCGTCTATGGCTCATCTCGCAGCGCTTCGCTCACCCTGAAATCGCCGAGTTGCACTCGGCAATCCGAAACCCCAGCCGAGTACAACTCGGCGATCTCAGGAAAAACCCATTCTCGTAGTTGGACTGCGACAGATGCGTTCTAGCCTCCCGCCTCCCGCGCCGACGGCGCCCACGAGGTGTTGATGAAATCGCTGTTATCCATTTTTGGTTGGCTCGCTCTGTCATTGGTCGGGGCCGGAGCGCTCGCGGGCATGGCGCTCCATCGTGGCGAAACGATCAACGCCGGTTGGTTGCTGACCGCAGCGGTATGTTTTTATCTGGTCGGGTACCGTTTTTATAGCCGCTTAGTCAGTCAGCGAATCTTTGCACTGAATGACGCGCGAGCGACACCCGCCGTGCGCCTGAACGATGGTCATGATTATGTACCCACGCAAAAATGGGTGGTTTTCGGCCATCATTTCGCCGCTATTGCTGGCGCTGGTCCGCTGGTCGGGCCGATTCTGGCCGCGCAATTTGGCGTACTGCCAGGCGCACTATGGATCATCGTCGGCGTGGTGCTGGGCGGCGCCGTACAAGATCTGGTGATCTTGAGCGCATCGATTCGGCGTGATGGCAAATCGCTCGGCCAAATGGCCAAAGATGAAATCGGTCCTTTTGCCGGAATTTTATCACTGATCGCCATCGTCGGCATTATCGTCATCCTGATTTCATTTTTAAGTTTGGTGGTGGTGAACGTGCTGGCGGAATCGCCCTGGGGCACGGTGACCGTCCTCGCCACCATTCCGATTGCCTTGCTCATGGGCTTCTGGATGCGCCTTATCCGTCCTGGAAAAGTGCTGGAGGCCAGCGCCATTGGCTTGGTGTTATTAGGGCTGTCACTGTGGCTTGGTCAGTGGGTTGCCGACCAGCCAGAATTGAGCAAGGCCTTTACCTTTGATCGGCCGACCATTGCTTGGGGCATCATCGTCTATGGCTTCGTCGCCGCCGTTTTGCCAGTGTGGATGCTGCTCGCGCCACGCGATTATCTGAGCGCGTTCGTCAAGGTCGGCACCATCGTGCTGCTCGCTGTGGGTGTGCTGTTGGTCATGCCCGACTTGAAAATGCCACTGATCAATCCGCTGGTGGTCGGCGACGGTTTGTGGGCCAACGGCACTGGCCCGGTGGTGGCAGGGCAGCTATTTCCCTTTTGCTTCATCACCATCGCCTGCGGCGCGATCAGCGGTTTCCACGCCTTGGTTTCTAGCGGCACCACACCGAAAATGATCAGCCGCGAAAGCCATGCGCCGATCATCGGCTATGGTGGCATGCTGACTGAAAGTCTAGTCGCAATCTTGGCTCTGATCGCTGCTTGTTCTTTGCATCCAGGAATTTATTTCGCGATGAATTCGCAGGTTTTCCAGAGTCAAACTGGCGATCCCGTGGCGGTGGCAGCCACCGTCAACAGCTGGATTCAAACATTTGGCTTCACCATCACGCCTGACGATCTGACGCTGACCGCCAAACAAGTCGGCGAAGTAACCATCATCGCGCGCACCGGCGGAGCGCCAACGTTGGCGGTCGGCATGGCACAGATTTTCAAAAGCTTTCTTGGCGGCTCAATCGCCTACTGGTATCATTTTGTGCTGTTATTCGAGGCGTTATTCATTCTGACCACCGTCGACGCCGGTACCCGAGTTGGCCGCTTCCTGCTGCAAGATCTGCTGGGACACGTCTACCGACCGCTCGGCGATGGGCGTCGTTGGTGGGTCGCCATGTTGGTCAGCGGTTTGATCGTCGCGGGCTGGGGATATTTCATGCTCGCCTCCATTGCCGATCCCAACGGTGGCGTCCGCGCATTGCTGCCGTTGTTCGGC
Organism: Planctomycetota bacterium; assembly: GCA_043775355.1. GTDB lineage: Bacteria > Planctomycetota > UBA11346 > UBA11346 > UBA11346 > BOG-1363. The sequence goes on along the minus strand of JAYVSL010000010.1, from coordinate 15,459 downwards.
ATCGCCAATCAAGTGCTGGCCGCCATCGCACTGGCCATCGGCACGGTGATTATTATTCGCATGGGAAAAGCACGCTGGATGTGGATGACCGTTATTCCGCTCATCTGGCTGTCAGTCGTGACCCTCAATGCGGGATGGATCAAAATCACCGACCGCAATCCTGCGATTGGCTTCCTCGCCAACGTCGACGCGCGCCAAAGCAAGATCGACGCCGGAAGCATCGCGCCAGCAGATCTGGCGAAAGAAAGAACGCTGATCTTCAACCAAAAAATCAACGCCACCCTCTGCGGCACCTTCATGAGCGTCATCATCACCATGCTGGGATTATGCGCGTGGGAAGCCTGGCTATTGCTGAGCGGACGTAAGCCGCTGAAGCCAGATGTGGCGGTGAACGAATCGGCTGAAGTGGCGACAGTATAATGACACCGATGGCCAAGGTGATGCGTTCAGCGGCCACGCCAAGCTCACACCACTGGCTCGGTCGGCTCTTGCGAATACCGCGTACGATATGGTCGTTCCTGCGCACTTGGTCAGGCGACAATGCCTACGAACGCTATGTAACCGAGCATCGCTGCCACGGCCATGCGCTCTTGAGCCGACGTGAATTTTATCGCAACTACCTGAACCATCGCGGCGGCGGTTCGCGTTGTTGTTAACCGGCAGTTAACCGGCTCTGCGTCGCGCTGGGACGCGAGATTTTCAGAACAACCGATTAATCCCATTGAGCGCGGCCACGCGATACGCCTCGGCCATGGTTGGATAGTTGAAGGTGGTGTTAATAAAATACTTCAACGTGTTGGCGGGTGCCTTCTGGGTCATGATCGCTTGACCGATGTGAATGATCTCGCTCGCCTGATCACCAAAGCAATGAATGCCGAGAATTTCCAACGTATCACGATTGAACAACAGCTTGAGCATGCCCACCGCATTGCCGGTGATCTGCGCGCGGGCGAGGCTGCGGAACATCGCGTGACCGACTTCGTACGGTACTTTCGCCGCCGTCAGTTCGCGTTCGGTACGACCGAGAGAACTAATTTCTGGAGAAGTGTAAATGCCATTGGGAATGTCACGGGCGAGAGCCGAGTCACATTTTCCATGGATTAAATGAGTCGCTGCGTAACGCCCTTGGTCGTACGCAGCACTGGCCAAACTCGGTGGGCCGGTGACGTCGCCAGCCGCGTAGATATGCGGCAACGACGTCTGGAAATCTTGATTCACGATGAGCTGACCACGCTCATTGGGGACGATACCGATTTCTTCCAAACCCATATCCTGCGAATTACCAACCCGACCATTTGCCCACAGCAAGATGTCGGTTTTTATTTTCTTACCCGACTGCAAATGCAGAATGACGCCGTCTTCACAGCCCTCAGCTCGTTCATAGTTTTCATTGTGGCGGATGAGCACGCCTTGCTCACGCAAATGGTAGCTGAGCGCATCGATGATCTCGTCATCCAGGAACGCCAAGAGCTTATCGCGTGAATGGACCAGATTCACTTTCATGCCTAAACCACGGAAAATTGAGGCATATTCACAACCAACCACGCCGGCACCAAAGATCGTCACTGACTGCGGCATCAGATCCATGCGCAAAATAGTATCGCTATCAAAGATGCGCCCGTGGGTGAAATCCATACCTTCTGGGCGAAACGGACGCGAGCCGGTAGCGATAACAAAATGCCCGGCTTCGAAACGTTCCTCAAAACCATGCTCACCGCTCACTTCGACGACGTGCGGATCGATAAAACGTGCGCGTCCACGAATGAGATGCACTTCGTTGCGGTCATAAAAGGTGCGCCGCATAGAAACTTGACGACGGATGACGCTTTCGGCGGTCTTCAATAATTTGGGGAACGACAGATCACACGAATCAGCGATGCTGGTAAACAGCGGGTTATTCTTCACTTCTAACAAACGTTGCACCGCATGACGCAGCGCCTTGCTGGGAATCGTGCCCCAGTGCGTGCAACCACCGCCAACTTCTTTGTACCATTCGACCACCGCAACGGACTTGCCACTTTTAGCCGCCTGCATCGCGGCCCCCTCACCACCAGGGCCACTGCCAATCACGATGACGTCGAAGCGTTGCATAGCCTTTTCCTTGATGAAGCCCTTGGTGAAGCCGCGAGCTGATGATGAAGGCTAAGCACCAGATAAAGCCGCGCCACCCTTGGCTGGATGCTGCTCAATTCACCAGTTATTATTCAACCGTTCGTCAAAGGCTCGCTGTCGCTCAACGAAGTACTCACTGAGGAAAAAACGCCGGCTCGGCATCCGTGAAGACCCACATGGCATTTAATCCCAAGATCACCACTGCGGGATCATCGCCGCCGGTGAACGCCAAGCCATTGCCACGCACCGTGGTCAGTGGCTCTAATCCAACGCGCCACGTTTTACCCGCATCATCGCTACGGAGCAAACCACGTTCAGGATGCAGAGCGTACACTCGCGTGGAAATATGCGGATGTACGGCGCGAGCGACGGGAATGAACGTTTGATCGCCAAGCTTTTCCTCGGGCAAGGCTGGTTTTACCGGCGTTACCACGGGAACCGCGACCGCCGGATCACTTGGCTCCGGCGCAACCGCTGTGACTAATGCCGGATCATTCCACGCCAAACCTGGAATCACTAACGAGTGCAGATTGCTGCTCAGCCGCCGACGAATCGCCTCTGGAGCAGCTGCCGCCAAACGAGCGGCGTGTTCATCTTGTAACGTCTTCAAACGCGTTCGCCGCAATGCCACCGCCGTGCGCGACAACGAATCATCCGAAATAGTCAGCTGTTCAAGGAACGACGCCGCGCTCGACAAATCTCCACTCGCAAGGGCTTGATCCACCCGATTCGCCCAACCGATACGGGCCAAGCCATCCGCCGAAACCACCTCCACCGGCGGCGCTGATCGACGTCCAAGCAAAAACATTCCCACACCCCAGGCCGCACCGACCACCACCAAAACCACCACCGCCGCAGCGGGTACCGTCAGACGACGGGAAACAGGAGATGGAACCGTGACATCGCTTGGCATGGCGGGATTCAACGAAGCCGCAGCAATAAACGCAAGCGGCAGCGTGACGCCGAATCGAACTCGCTCATGCCAATGGTTTGATCATCCATTTTTCGGCAGACGTACTTCGCGCAGCCAACCGCTGGTGTCGAGGACCAAAAGCTGGTCGATCTGACGACCGGGGACCATGACGATGGGCGTACCAGCGATGGCAATGCATTGTTCGAAACGGCGAGTGACGTGTGAATAAACGCGCAATTCTTGTGGCAATCCGAGCACCAAGTCGCCGTCGCGGGTAAACCCCATCACTGTTTGTGGTCGACCGAGTTCAGAAACCGGAAGGTGATCGGCGACGATCTCACTGAAAAAATGCTTGTTGTGGCTGCTGCTAGTATCTAGGCGCACCACCTGCGGCCCGGCCAGTGCCAAGGTGGCACCGGCACGCGCTTCGATTAGGCAATCAACCTGATATTCCAAAGTCGATTTCATCATCACTTCGCCAGCAGCGGAGATGAACTCCAGTGAGCTGCCCAATGCTACCACGCATCCATCCTTGCAGGCGACGAGATGAACCGCGATATGATCCTGATGCCACGGTGACGACAACGTGGTTCGACGCGTCTCTCCAGAGCCAGGGCAACGAACCAGGGTCAATGCGTCGTCGCTGGCGGCGATCAACATTCTACCTCCAGCATGATCAAGAGCGCTCGCCACCGTCTGTGATTCGAGTGGGCCGTAGGTTCCAACCTGGGTCGTGAGTGGCCAATCATCGGTCACCGGCAACTTGACCAAGGGCAGTGTTTTTCCAGGACCATACCCAGACCACGACGTCATGGCATGGACTCTTTCGACCATGCCCGGCAAGACAAATGCTTCTACCTTTTCTCCATCGCTAATTTCCAATTCGCTGACGTGATCCTGCAAAGCTCCTCCGGTCCAGGTGAACCTTCGTATCCGTAAACGACCTTCCTTGGCTAGAAACAGCATGACACCATGAGTAAGCGTAATGAGGCCGAGTGCACGTTCTCCTGATTCCAACTGCTGCGCAAATCCACCACTCGCAGCCAGCGCGTTCCGTTTCGTCGGCAGCGCCTTCATCGCTCGCTGCACCTCGCGCAGCCAACGACCTGCGTCCTCATTCACTTGACGATCACGCGCAGCGAAGGGCACGAAGGCGCGAATGAGTTCCGCATCTGGTTTTTCCGCGTTGGCACTTCCGACTAGGCAGCGCAACACGTCTTCGGCTTCGTCACGCAGATTGGCATCTGGATGGTCGATGCCGACAGCGTGCAACGCGGGCACGGCGGCAGCGATGCGGGCACGCGGCAACGAGCGCAGATCGCGCAGTAATGTGGTGATCGCCTTCGCACGACCTTCGCGAGTAAGCAAGCGCGTGCGCAACACCAATGCTGCGGATGCTTGCGCATGATCCGGCCAAGTCGGCGTCAACAGAGCGATGGCGCCGTCGATATCGCGCAGGTGTTCGACGTGAATGTTCGCCGCCGCGACCACATCGTCCGCCGCTTGGCAAGCCGCCGCAGCCAACATGAACGACGCACGTGCGCGTTCTTCATCTCCGTGTCGGCGCCAGCAGCGACCCGCTTCGACATATTGTTTCAATTCAGTGTGGGCATGTGCCGCTTCGACCAGCATACCACCACGTTCGAAACAACGCGCCGCTTCAATGGGCTGTTTCAGTCGTTCACGAAAAATCGCCGCTGCTTCGCGATAATATTCACCTTGCTCCAACATTTGCGCAGCCGCATTCCAATCGCTCAGTAACTGCGCATGGATGGCCGCAGCACGGCGATACTGACCGCGGTCGACCTCCTTCTGAGCAAGAGCAAGGTAACGCTGACGTAACTGCTGGCGCAGCTCATCCGGAAATATCCATGGGTCGACCGGACCGCCGGAACCAGAACTCAATAAAAAATTGAGCGACCGCCAACCGAGTTTCCAACCGGGCCGCGCGATGCCACGTGGCTGTTGCTGTTCATCGCCGCCCAATGGCAGCGCACGTTGCAAACCAGTGGCCGGATCGCGGTCAAGCAGATCCAGCAAGCGATGCAACGCTTCGTAGCGTTTTTCCAGCACTCGCGGATCCAGGTGTCCACCAAAACTTTCGAAGGCTTTCTGAATGCTTTCACCGAGCGCACCGCCACCAAGTCCGCTGATCAGGCCACCGAACGCACGGCCGATACCACCAACCACCTGACGTCCGAACACGCTGAATGCACCGGGTTCTCCGGCACGCGTCGGCAAATTGCCGAGCGGATCTTTTGCGATGCCAGTAAGTTCAGCGTTGAATAATGGACCTAAGTCGACCTCATCGGCGGGACGGATTTCCTGTAGTCGTACGGGTGATAAAACTAACGGCGCTGACAACCAAATGCCATGCTCCAGCAGTGGACTCGCCACCAGCGTCGACACCGTGAGAACTTGATCGAGCGGAACGATCCACGGTGGTGCCTCCGGCAACCACACAACCCAACCTGCGGGGAATAAGCGTTGGAGTTCGGCAATGGTAATTGGCGGCGTAATCGCCGCATCACGCGGCAAAAAAACCCGCCCATCGCTCATGCGTAATGGCAATGCCAACGTCCCGGCTGGTGGCATCAGCTTAGTGCGCACCACGAGTCCGATGGTCGGCTGCCCAACATGACCAAGCACGGCAATCGGTGTGGTGGCTGGCAACGCATGCCAACGGATCAGTTCGCCAACCCAACGACGCACGTCACCACCTGGAATAAGCCATGCCTCCGGCTCGCCGCTGGCTGGCTGACCCATCAAGCGCATGGTCAGCGGATTCATGCCAACCTCTGCGCGTACGCGGCCAGCACAGTTGCGACTTGTTTTATCGAGGCCGAAGCCTGGGTACCCACAAAGCGCCGGGGACCATGCACCCATCCCTCGCTGCACCAGCACGCGCTCACCCCGACGACAAGCACCAGAACAATAGCTGGCAATGTACCACTATCATCGGTCAGATGTAGCAGCCCGCTGCCATCAAGAAAAGCCGTCACGCCGTTGTGATCAGCGCGATGCCAACGACGCAAACGTTCGCCACCTGGCACGAGTTCAATGCGACGACTACCAGCCATCGACATTCCGAAATTAACAAGTGTAAGCTCGCCATCTACATGCCTGAATAGGTAAGAATTATCCCGCTGATTATGCAAACGTATCTGATCCGCCGCGACCGATATCGCAGTGATATGCGTGATCATGCCCTGGCAACTTTCTGTCCAAGCCATGATGCCCGGTTCAAGCAGCCTTGGGTCGCCTTTAAAATGTTGTTTCTTTGAAAGATCGTAGCCGAAGGAACCGCCGTTTGGCTGTGCTTGAAAAATAATACGCAGACCATTGCGCGAGATCTTACCGACACCCCACTTCCTTGGTTCAGTCCCACTTTTCGTCAGAACACGTTGAAGATTATCTGGGACTGGGATTTTCGTTGAGATCGTATTCTTTTCGGTGCTCCACACATTGAGATTATGCACGAGCCAAGATCCATCACGACCTTCGATATCGATCACTCGGCAATTAAGCAGGATCCCAGACGCAATTCCGGAAGGTCCAACCCGACGCTCCAACGTTATCGCAGTTCCCAAAAGGGTAATGATGAACCACGTCTGACCAACTTGAAGGTAACGCCCATGCCACCAACGCGCGCCTTTTTCCAAGACTTTTTCGCCCCGCAATTGGCCGTCGAGACCAAACGCAACCACACGCTTCCTCAGAACCACGACTAAAGTTTGACCCATCATCCACGCCGTCTGGATATCTTCCAGCACACCCAGATCCACACCTATGGAGGAAGACGATCCATCTTCACTGGTGCATAGAACCAGCCGTTTATCAGCCCGACGATGAATCAGCACCCACAACATCCGCTCATCGGTGCGACCCAATGCGTGAACCCGTCCAATCGGCAGATCATTTAACAAGCGACGCGGTCCAGCAGTGGGATCATCCCACAAAGTGAGATGTCCACGCGGCGAGACACTCAGCACACCTTCGCCACCCGGCAAGGCGATCGCCTGTTCAAGATTCACATGATGTGGCAATCGCAGTGGAAATGGCTCGATGCGATTGATCGGATCGGGAATCGTCGTGGGGCCGCTCGTGGTCGATGACTTGGGTGAACGATGACGATGCGGACGAATGCGGCAGCGTTCGAGATCGAGCTGCGCCGCCGCAAGTTCGCGTTGGCCGCGTGCGCCACAATGCAGCAAACGAAAAGCGCCGGCGCTGGTGGTGGTAGCAATCAAGCCGACAAAATTCACCGTGATGAGCGCCTGCTCCAACTGCGCATCAGCGAGTGCCCGTGGTCCGGTGATGAGCATCATTTCATCACGCGCGCGCACCTGCCGCACGAAAGCCGCCAACGCCGCCGCTGGCGTCGGCTCTGGACGCAAACAGGTCAGCGCTGCCACGACGCCATCGCGCGTGCCCAGATTAATTTCACGCAAGCCGTGGCCCTGAGCGACCCAGGCCCGCACCGGCTGACGCGGATCGCCTTGCGCCGCGAGCGCCAATGCTGCTGCCAATGCCACCAAACGCGCCGTGCCCCACTGACGCACGCCGACATCGAGCAAAATCAAACGCGCACCATCGGGAGCTCGCTCGGGGGTCTCGCGCCGTAAATACAATGCCTCGCTGAGTGCGAGACGCGCCGTCAACACGTCATCGTCGTTCGCCAATTCGCTCAGCACCAAATGATCAAGCTGACCACGGTTTTGTAGATCAACGATGCCACCAAGCGGCAAGCCCTCGGGCTCGCTGAGACGTTGATACATCGGCAACGCTCCGAGCACACTGCGCGCGAGACGCACGACGAAACCGATCTCATCGTCGTCATCAGCGTCAAGCACCTGGCGCACCTGCGTCGCAGTGACATCGGGAAGATCCTCTGTCGGCGCTGGTAATTCCTCAACACCGGTCTGCGTGCGCAGGGCGAGTCGTTGCTCAGACAGATCGGCTAATCCCACGCTCAAAGAATACAGATCAGCACGCAAGGTCGGCCACCATGGCTCTTTTTCAGCCACTGGTGGTCGACCGAGCACGTTCGGTATAAACGGTAACATCACCGTCACCGTCTCATGTGACAACCTGGGATTCTGCACCTTGGCAAACACGCTGCGACACAACGTCAGCCGCGCGTCGACGGATTCCCGCAGCTGCGTTGGCAACTCGGCCACTGCCTGCAAACCACTCAAACAACGGGAAAACCACAATAAAACAATCGGCTCGCGAACGGCGGATTCCTGCACCAATTCCTTGGCGTGCACCAGATTCACATCGGCCACCGTGCTCCACGTTGAGCGACAGGCGGCCAGCACTAAGACCACCGCATTAAACGACGGCCAACCTTGTTCACTCAAATTCCGCAAGATGCCCACGATTTCTGACCAGAAGGCGATCGTGGTACCATCGCTCCAGACCACCGATTCACCCGTTTCGTCCCAACGCCAAAACGCATCGGATGGCGGAGTGATATATTTTTGCAGGATGCTGCTGGAGTTGCCTAACGGTATGCTCGGTGATTTCACCACGCGTCACTCCGTGCTAACGCGCGACTGAGCGGAGCGATGGCTGACGTCTGCATGTGCTGCCAATTCTCCCGGCCGATCAACACCACATCTCCCGCTGATAAATCCAGCGCACGTTCCAGCCACGTCACTGGTATTGCTGGTGACAACGCCATGCCGCAAGGAATGAGTGCCGGGCCAAACGCCCACAACGGCAGGCCACGCAATGGTGGCAGCGGTGAACCCAGTACCACAACGTGATCATCTGATCGACGCGCGATTTTCAGTGACGCGAAACGATGCGCTGGCGCGTGATCGACCCAGGCGCAGAGGTCTTTCCACGGCAGTAATAACGCCGCAGCCGGACGTTCATCGCTGCTAACGACCAACTCTAAGCGCAGCGCTTCGACACCGATATTCGCGACCTGAATGGGCGCCTGCACCGGCAGCACATCGTGCAGCGGCAACCACGCTGCGCTGGGCAGGGTTCCACTTGGCAGACGTTGATGGCCGATGAACAAGCGGCCTTCGTTGTCAACGCGGTAAACCACCGCCCCAGGAATACGCGCGATTAACGCGATGATTTCTGCACTCTTGTCAGTCCCGCATAACCACACCCGCGTCGTCAGCACTGCCGCCCGCACATCCGCGCGTGTACGCAGCAACGCCGCAACTGCGAGATCGCGATCCGCGAGCTCCACCGCCCAGCTCGCGTATGCGGCGGCCTCGCTCACGGCGTCGACAACCGTGCCCACAAAGCATCGGTCTGTTGTTGCAATGCAGTGCGCGCCGTGCTGTTGGCGATCCACGGCAAGCGGCAGAGCAGTAATGATAAACGATCACGTACACGAGCGCGGGCAGCTTCGTCGCCCGCAGCTTCGGCCTCCAGCGCGGTGACCTCGGCGGCGAGGACTTCGGCATCTGGTGCACCGGCTTTGCGCGCTTGTGGATGATCATCGGCACGCTCGTGGGCCTGTTCCAATGCTTGGCCCACGGTGGCCTCTAACAATTCACGTTGTTCTTCCGTATCCCAGGTGTGCCGCAGTACCCAACAATCACTGATCTGCGCGTCCTGACGACCACACAAAATTGCGCTGGCAGCGACCAAACCTTGGAGGCGCACCGCCCGACGATCGCTTAGTGGAATTCCCGCCCGCCGCAGACGACTTATGATGCCAGCATAAATCGGCCGCACCGCCGTGAGATCCACTCCGCGCACCGCCTGTCGCAGGTGACGGATGCCAGCGATAGGAAAAGGATCCGCGACTGGCGCACGCTCTTCGAGCTGCCAGCCCGCAACCAACACATCACTTAAACGTTCATCCGCAACGTTATCGCTGCGTACGCGCACCAAGAAGCGATCAAACAACGCGCGCAACGTTTCGTCTTCAGGCAAACGGTTAGACGCGCCAACCGCCATCAACATCGGCAACGCCCGCGTTTCACGTCCACGACGAAACACCCGTTCATTGAGCACCATCAGCAAACTATTCAGCACCGCGGAATTGGCGTTCAGCAATTCATCGAGGAACACTAAGTCAGCTTCCGGCAGCATGCCGTCGGTATTGGTGACCAAGTCGCCCTCACGCAAACGACGAATATCGAACGGCCCAAATAGCTCGTTCGGTTCGGTGAAACGCGTCAGCAAATAATCGAACGTGCGTCCCGCCAGTCGGCGACTGAGCGCCTGCACTAATGCGCTCTTGGCCGTACCAGGTGGGCCAAGAATAAAACAATGTTCGCCCGCGACTAAACAGATGCCGAGCAAATCGACAACGATTTCCTTGCCGACGAAGGTCGCTTTAATCGGCGCCAGCACTTGAGTGATGAACGCGGCCGCAGACGGCGAGGCTGAAAGCGGGGCAGAAAGCGGGCGCGGTTCATTCATAGCAAGACCTCTCGCAGAGCGGGAACCAGATCAGGAAAAGCACCGACCGCCGCACGCAGATGCGGCAGAACGTGAGGATGACGAGCACGAGCAACATCGCCAAGAGCGATGAGGCGATCCACGTAAAGTGCACGTAGACCGGCATGGTCCATGAGCGCCCCAGGATCATCGCCGGTCCCAGGAACGCCAATGGCGGAGAGCGGCCAAGCGCGCGCATGCACCAGTAGCTGCTGCACCAATGGATCCTGCTGATTGCGCTCCGCCGCTTGACGATGAACAGCGCGCAAGTGACGAAAAGCGATGTCGACGCCGAATGTTTGTTCTGGGGTCGCAGCGGAAGAATCCCATGGCGCAGCGGCAGCAGTCATCGCCTCGACCGGTAGATGACGATTGATGACGAAGCGACAAAGATCGTAAAGCACAGCGAAAGCTCGGCAGGCACTCTGACGATCTGCCAGCGGCATCCCCGCTGGCGCATCAAGCACCGCGCGATCGCACGCACGAGTCAGTGACGCCTCCAGATCGCGTGAATCAGTCTCCGCCAAAGGACCTGTCGACATCACCGAAACCACGCCGTCGGCATGCAGATGATCGATAAAAATACTCAATTGCCCTGGAGTCACGTCGGATGGTGATAGCTCCCTTCGCCAGAGAGCAAGGCCACCCTCTGTCAGGGCAGGTTGGGGAATCATGTTTCCGCGTTTTGATCGTGCTCCGCCGACAACGCTACGAGCTCGCTACCTGATTGAATTGAGCCGTAAATCGCGCAGCGGTGGTTTTATCCGTCATTGCGATGTAGGCGATCATTCCACGCAGCCATTCGGTAAAATGTTCGTGCCCTTCTCGATTCTGCGCAGCTAGGCCCTCCCTCTGCGCACGGTGCAAAATTGCTCGGATACGTCGGATGAGCTGGCGCGGAGCCTTGGGACGATCATTGACTACTAATCAGGTGACTTCTTGTGCCTGACTTCGGCGCAGGACCTTGGTTTTCTCTTCGTTGACGGTGAAGCCCTCGTCACCCACGACATTTCGGATAGCGGTTAACATCAGGCCAATGTCTTGGTCGACGGCGACGGTGCTGAAGGTTAGGTCATCGGCATAGCGGGTGATGCCCAGCGTGGCGTAATCAATCCATCGCGATCGAAAAACGGACGTGCAAACATCTGCGCAAGCTGCGGGGCGACGAAGCGGAAACCACGCGTGTCGGAGCTGATGCTCCACCACCGCAAGCCGCTAAAACCGTCAGCAGCGTGAGCAAAGCAAAAGCGAGCATCAAAGATAGCGCCCCGCCAGTATTATTGGCACATTCATTCGCGGACATGCAGCCTCCTGTTGATCCTAGTGGATGGTGGATGAGCGAAAAACTCGACGGTGTTCGTGCGTGGTGGGATGGCACCGGCTTCCTCTCTCGTCTGGGCAATCCTTACCTTGCGCCTGCGTGGTTCACCGCCGCGCTTCCGTCATTTCCACTGGATGGAGAGCTGTGGTTGGAACGCAAACAATTCCAACGCTGCTGCGTCAGCCGAAATCACGCTACATTGCCGGGCGTTCTACCACGTTGCTGAAAGTGAAATCATTCCTTGATGCCGAAGCCCGCATAGTCGGGCACAGCACTGGCGCTGGACGTCACGCTGGCCGAGTTGGCGCCTTGGAAGTCGAGCTACCAGATGGCACACTTTTTCTGTCGGTACCGGCTTATCGGATGCTGACCGGAATAACCCACCGCCCATCGGTGGTGCGATCATCACCTTTCGTTATCAAGAACTGTCTAACGACGGCGTACCGCGCTTTCCGACCTACGTTGGCGTGCGTGACGACGCGACATGGGAAACATGATTAAAAAATGGCGCTGTGGGAACATCAACGCCCTCGAAACACCAAAGGGTTGCTGCAGAGCTGCCTGCAACCTAGATACCTGCATGTCGATGACGGCAGATCTTCCGGATTACGCCTGCGCGATCATCAGTGCGCCTGATGAATATCGCTTACTGCAATTGCGCCCGGCGAGCGCGCGCCACGCTGCGGGCCAGTTGACCTGCTTCGGTGGTCGGCGTGAACCCCAGGAATCGGCTGAAACGTGTCTGCTGCGCGAACTCGACGAAGAACTGAAATGGACGGTGACGACTCTGCTTCCGGCTTGCGAGCTGCGCCAAGGTCGACACTTCATTGCGCGATTCTTTCATTGCCCGATGCCGCGATCCACGCGCTTTGCGACCGAACTCGGACATATCGCGCTGTGGATTCCGACAAAGGCGCTCAACGGACTGCCGCTCAGTCCTTGGCATCGCTCAGTTTTAACGGCAGTCGATCGCGGCATTGGCGTGGTGGAACTTCCCGCAGAATTGCTTCCGTGATTTTTTTTACGCAGCAGCCGCAGCTAGAACAGCCGCAGCTAGAACAGCAGAAGCTAGAACACTCATGCGCATAGCGCTCATTACGCCTGAATTTCCTGGCTGTGGGCCATCTTTTGGCGTCGGCTCTTACGTCCAACGTATGGCGCAAGATTTTGCTACTGCAGGTCACGCCGTATGTGTAGCCGTGATTGCGCAGGACGGCTGTTGGCTTGGCCATGCCGATCATGTGCATCAAGTCAGTGCGCTGCGCGTCCCAGGATTAGCGCGGGCGTGGTGGACCAAAGCCTGGTTAGCGCGCACGTTATCTGATCTCGCACCCGATGTGGTGGAGGTGCCGAATTGGGGCGGACTCGGCGCATTCTTACCCAACGCATGGCCGCTGGTGGTTCGGCTGTCGACTTCCGTGATGCATCAACGACCGCGCAATTCTTGGCGTGGTCATTTGCAATCGTATCACTTGCGCCTTGAACGCGCGACCGTGCGACGAGCGCACATCGTCATCGCTAATAGCGCGGCAATTGCGCAGTCGTGCGCGCCGCTCTATGGACGCATGGCGCAGCGCATTATTCCGCATGCGTTCCCAAGTCCCGCAGTCGTGACACCGCCGCAAGGTACCGACGTTTTATTTGTCGGACGACTTGAACATCGCAAAGGCATTGACGTGCTGTTACGCGCATGGCCAGCCGTACAGCGCGCTTTCTCCGCCAGCACCCTGCATATCGTCGGGCACGATTACCGTCATTTGGCCGAACATCTGCCAACATCCGTCGTTCCGGGCGTGGTGTTTCACGGCATGATTTCTGATCCTGCGTTGCACTCTTTGCGTCAGCGCTGCGCCGTGCAGGTTATTCCGTCGCGGTTCGAAAGTTTTGGTCTGACCGTGGTCGAAGCATTTGCTGCCGGACACGCCGTCGTGGCTGGCGGCTGTGCTGGCTTATGCGAAACCGTCGGTCCTGCGGGGCTCACGTATCCGGTCGAGGACCACCGCGCACTCAGCGCTGCGCTTTCGCGCGTGCTGGGTGACGCGACGCTACGTTCAACTTTGGTTTCACTGGGAACGCAACGCTTACGCGAACGCTTCAGTATGGATACGTGGCGCAACGCATCGCTGGAGGCTTATCAAGCTGCTCGCTTATTGGCGCGGCCACCAGCGCCTCTGCCAATACAACCAACGTCGTAAAACGCCGGTAAAATCAGCTTCAACCAGCACGTCGAATAATCATGCCAGCAGATGATGCGACATGGCGTTCGATTAACAGTCGTAAGCTGGCGTCTTGATTGAATGGCGGCAGATCAACCCACTGATCAAGAAAACCTTCACCGAGCGCGACATCGATTGGTGCCATGACATGACCATTTCGCGCTAAGCGCTCAGACACTTCAACAAAATCACGACGGCGTAACAACACCGTTGCTCCACTGGTGATGGTATGTTCATCACTGCCGCAATTGAACTCGGTGGTGTGCACCGCGATGCCGCCTGGGCGTAAACACGCCATGGCGCGTTCGACGAAAGTCAGGGTTTTTTCAAGCGTGCCGATGTGTTCCATCGAACAAGCTGACCACAGAAAATCATAGCCCTGCAAATCCGCAGGAACGTGATTCATGTCCACTTCTTTGAACGACACCAAGCGTTTGAGTTCAACGTCCGCAATAATTTTCGGATGACTCAACGCAGCCAAACCATCCGCGTGCAGTCCATAGCCGACCCAACCGCTGCTTTGGCCCTGAGCAAGAGACTGATCCGTGGCCGTCACCTGAATTCCGCGCGCCGCGAACAACGCGGGCAACACTTCGCGACCAACGCCAAATCCCAGTGCCCGCGCACCGTGCTTTAAAACTCCGGCGCGTTCAAGGGCGGCCAAAATATAGACAAACTCCCACTGTTTGCGCTGAAAGACCGGAGCCTCTTTCAGCTCCGCACACCAACGGTGATATTCGGGTAAACGGAAATGATCCTCGCGACAGATTAGCGACGTGGTGCCGAACGACGGATCTTCTGCCGCCGATGGCGTTGGACGACCGCACCAGCGCCGAGCCAGCAAAGCTTGGTTTGCCTGCAAATGATCAGCGCGCCAGGACAGTCGCTGCCACCAGCGCAGTTGTTTGACGATCGGCAAGCGCCGAATGAACGCGATGAGACGTGGGTGCATAGCCGCTTTGTCAGGCCAATCCGCGCGGTATCAACCGCATCATGCTTCACGCACCGTGCCACCAGATTTTCAGTTGAACGTGACGACCCTCACCATCGACCTGTTGGTTCCGACCAAGAACCGCCATGCCTGCCTGGAACGCAGCTTGCCTTCATGGCGCAAAGCGGCAGCAGCCGTTGGTGCGGGAATCATCCTTTGTGACCAATCGCCACAGGCCTTCGCCGCGCCTGGAATTCACCTATTACATCGGCCAGAGCTGTCAGGATTGCCAGCCGCGCGCAACGTCCTGTTGCATGCCAGCCACGCCGACGTGGTGATTTTTTTGGATGACGATTGCGAGATCGCGCCTGATTTCGTTCGCGCGGTCCAACGCTTGGCGTCCCAAGAACCACAGCTGTTGGCCTGGGGGCCAGTGGTTGAACAACGCAGTCGCTGGACTCGTCGCCTTCACCGCTTGGCCCACCTGAGCGCCTTCCACGATCCCAGACGGCTGGTCGATGGTCCCTGTGACAACGCCACCTCTGCCTTG
>JAYVSL010000009.1:0-3225 GCA_043775355.1 Planctomycetota bacterium | reverse complement strand
CCGCGTTTAGCTCGTCTTGGTGTGTTGCGAGATGGCGCTTTAATGATCAATCGTGGCGATGCCGAAAGTCGGTACCAGGAATTGGTCACCCGCCTGGATCAGCAACTGAAGTCTGCGCGTCGTCAGGCGCGCCAAGCGATTGAAGCGGGTCAACCAGAAACCTTGCCAGCGCTAGCGCAGCAACTGGAGCCGTGGTTCGTCGGCTCGCCGTTGGTCGGTGTGTACCGCCAGTTTGGCGCTCTAACGAAGGAAGCCGCTGCGGCAAAAACTTTATGGCGGAGTGATTGGCCGTCGACTCATGAAAACTTGCAGAAGGCGAAAGGGAGCGCTGCCTTGGCGGCAGGTGCCGTGCTGTTGCTGAATGGTCAAACCGAGGAAGCGCGCACGCTGTTGCTGGGCGATCCCGCGCTCAGCCAAGGTGCGTTGGTGCGTCGTCGTGAAGCTTTGTTTGGTCGTGAGGCCGCGATTTTGACGTTTAGTGAATTGGGAGATCTGCAATTCATTGAGACGCTGCAAGGCGATGTGCGTCTTCAAGACGGCGCACTTACCGGGAGCGCGACCGAAGTCTGTGGCCTTGCCATCACGGTTCCCGTCGGTGGGGCGAATTGGAATGCGGCGATGTCGTTGACGTTGGGAAAAGGGACCGGACAAGCGGTGATCAGTTGCGTGAAAGCTGACGTCGCAGAATTTCTTATGCGCATAGAAGCAGATAAAGTGGTGTTAAAGATTCATTCCGCTGGAGGCTGGGATAATCTTGAGCCACCGCGTCCTGAAGGTGCGCTCAAGATTCGTCTCGCCAGTCGCGGAAATACGTTACAAGTGTTGGTTAATAATCGCGTCATTCATGAAACCAAAGAGGCGCGCATTCCGCTCGGCAGTCAACTACGTCTCGAAATCACCGACCTGAATTGGACGCTTGATGACGTACAGGTAGTGGGGGAATGATTTTCTTTGGCCGGGTCAGCAATGCCGCCTAATAAACTCCGTACTCAGCACTCTCCATTGCCAGCGATCGCGATCACCATTGGCGATCCCGCAGGCGTCGGCCCGGAAATCGCGCTCCGGGCGGCGCAAGATCCAGCAGTGACCCGCCTATGTCAGCCGTTTTTGTTGGGCAGTCGCGCGTTGCTGAAACGTGTGGCAAAAAAACTGAAGCTCAATGTACCAAGTGACATCATCGATCCGACGCCGGAATTTGCCGCCGCTGCGGTTATCCCAGGAACGGTCCAGGCAGAGAACGGCGCGCACGCTGCACGTTGGGTCGAAGCCGCCATTGATGGCTGTCGTGCTGGGCGATTCGCCGCAATGGTCACGGGTCCATTAAATAAAGAGGCACTGGCAGCCGGTGGCGTGCCGTTTCCTGGGCACACGGAATTGTTGGCGCATCGTTGTGGAGTTACCGGCGAAATCATGCTGATGTACGACCGTCGCATCGCGGTAGCGCTGGTCACGGTTCATCAAGCGTACGCCAGCGTGCCTGCGTCTTTATCAATCGAACGCATCGTTCACACCGGTGAATTGCTCGCGCAGGCGTTGCGGCGATTGCGCAAAGGCGAACCGCGCTTGGCGGTGCTCGGACTGAATCCTCATGCGGGCGAGCATGGATTATTTGGCGATGAAGAAGCGCGCTTAGTGGTTCCCGCCGTCGCTGAACTGCGTCGCCGTGGCGTGAGCTGCGATGGTCCCTTGCCACCCGACACCGCGTTTACGCCCATGAATCGTCGTCGCTACGCGGGCCATGTCTGTTTGTACCATGATCAAGGTTTGATCCCGTTTAAAGCGCTCGCTTTTGACGACGGTGTCAATGTGACGCTTGGCTTGCCGATCGTGCGCACATCCGTTGATCACGGCACAGCCTTCGACATCGCTTGGCAAGGTAAGGCGACGCATCGCAGTTTGGTTTCAGCGATTCGGTTGGCGGTGAAGCTGGCAAAAAAGCCTGAATGATTCACCACCGCGCTTGTGCATTTTGCCAAATTCCGCCAAAGCTTAAGCGGCTAAACGCGGATGATTTTTCGCAGACCAAGCAGAATAAAACGGCGATGAGTCCTTCACTTGCCTCACCAGCGTTCGACGGCTACCGCGGCTAAATGTCCACCGAAGCCAAGGCCAAGTTTCCATAAGCGCGACACGGGCGCCTCTAAACCGAGCGCTAATTCGACTGCGGCGCTGGCGCCCAGGCAATGGCCGATGGATGGTTTGCATGAGAGCCGTGGGATTTTTGCCCATGGCCCGTGATCGAGTCCGTGGCGTTCGTACGCGTCCCCGCTCTTGGTGCCGGTGCCATGCGTGATGATCAGCTCTGGGTGCGGCGCGGCTTGCCACAAATCATTTAATGCGCGGGACAAGGTGTGCGGATCACGAAATTCCGTTTCGTGCCGAGCATCACCCGAGCGCACACTAGCAACAAGCCGCCAACCTTGGCTGGTTGCGATTTGGCGATCGGCGAGCGCGATGATGCCGGCACCTTCTGCGGGAGCGAAACCGGTTGGCTCACCGAAAGCTTGTGGCTGACGATCGCCAGCGAGCACGCCCAGCGCGTGAAAACCAGCTAACAACAGCGGAGTTAATGAGAGGTCAGCAGCTCCGGCCAAAGCGCGGGTGGCATGTCCGTGTTCGATGGCATCGGCGCACGCGAGCAGTGCATAAAGTCCGGTCGAGCACGCGGCAGCCACCGGCATCGATTGAAAAAAACCGCATCCGAGTGCTCCGGCCAATTGGGGAGTGAGTTGTCCTGCCAGCGCCGAGATCAGAGCTGCGGGATGATCAGCGAGCGCCGCATCCCAAGCGGTGGGATCACCTTTGCTGGTGCAAATGCTGAGGGCCAATGGCCCTTCGAGGTCAGCGATGGCGGACCATGGTTTGGCTGCGACGGCCTGAGTAAGACGTAGCAAACGCTGTGGTCCAAGCGCGGTTGCCACGCGACCGTGCCAGCCCAAGGACGTGTCGTGCTGCAGCGCGCAGCGCCTCGCCGTGCATGCTGACCATGCTGCCGACGCATCGCCGCCTGGGACTAGGCAGTCCCAGGCGACAAGCGCAACCCGTTCATAGCGTTTCGCACCAGTTACCAACACGTTCGCCAGCATTGGGTTGGCGTTCTCTCTCACAAGCGTGCTGCGCGGCGTGGACAGGGCGATTGCATTACCCCCCCGCCTGCCGTGGAAATATAGAAGCTGTTAACGCGTCAGGACTTGTGTAGTTTGGGGCGATGTCCCAAAAATCTTC
>JAYVSL010000008.1:0-22143 GCA_043775355.1 Planctomycetota bacterium | reverse complement strand
GAAGATTTTTGGGACATCGCCCCAAACTACACAAGTCCTGACGCGTTAACAGCTTCTATATTTCCACGGCAGGCGGGGGGGTAATGCAATCGCCCTGTGCTGGCCAGCTACGGCAATTGACCGCTGTATCAGCCGACGTAGGGTTCCTACCCCTTTCCGCCCACCTTATCCGCCCAAACCCCCTGGGGGCGATACGCACCACGTGTCGTCAATACCAGGCCGGAGTCTCGCAATGGTCAAAGCTGCCACCAATCCTAACTCTGCTCTGGTCAAAGACCTGATGAAGGTCACCGAAGCCCTTGAGGTCCGGTACGGCCTGCGCAAACCGACCAAATTCGATGACTTCATCGAAGCCTTGGTATTCCAAATCCTGGAACTTGGTGCGCAAGAAAAGCCAGCGCGTGATGGCCTCAAGCGCCTGCGCGATGAATACGTTGATTGGAACGACATGCGGGTCGCTTCCGTGCGCGAGATGGAAGACATCCTTGGTGTCAAATTTTACCACGTGCGCAAAAAAGCTGAAGACATCAAGCACTTGCTGGCCGACCTTTACACCGCATTTCGCCGCATGGAAATTTCCGAATTGACTCCAGAAGGCGTCGAAACGCTGCGCGCATTACCAGAAACCACCAACGTGCGCAAAGATGATCTTGAGCGCGCACTCGCTTTGACCATGAATTTTCAGATCTTTCCCTGCGACGAAGAACAGTTCGTCTTGTTGAAATTCCTGGGCGGTGTGCCGAAACCACTGACCATGCAACAAGGGGTTAAGAAAATCGAAGAGTCGCTCGACAGCGAACAGGCACTGCGTCTGTCGCGTGGTTTACGCGAGCACGTCCATGTGCTGCACGAAGCTGGCGAAGACGAACCGCAGATCATCGCTTATGAATGGGACAAGAAAGATCCACTCGGAATGGATAAACCCGTGAAGAAAGCCGCACCTGCGGCTGCCGCCAAGCCCAGCACTGGCGCCATCAAGAAAAAGAAGAAGTAAAACTAAAAGTAAAAGATTCGTCAGGGTCCGCGCTCATGGCTTGGGATTATCATCCACTGGCCATGAACGACGACTACGATCACAGCTATTTTTTCGCGCTCTTGTAACAGCCTCCTCGCACTCACCAACTTTACTCCTAGTGACGACACATGGCGAAGCATAGCCACTGGTCCAACATCAAGCACAAGAAAGCAGCCAACGACAAAAAGCGTGCTGCGGTTATCGCCAAGATGGGCAAATTCATCACCGTCGCCGTACAAATGGGCGGTGGCGGCAATATGGCCGACAACCCACGACTGCGCCTGGCGGTAGAAAAAGCCCGCAGCGCTGGCATGTCCTTGGAGCCGATCGAGCGCGCCATAAAAAAAGCAGCAGGTCTGGCCGGCGAAGGCAAGACCATGGAAGAAGTGACCTACGAAGGCTACGGCAAAGGTGGCGTTGCCGTGGTCGTCACCGTTCTGACCGACAATCGCACACGTACCGCGCCGGAAATTAAAAAATTATTCGAATATGCAGGCGGAGCCGTGGGCGTGCCAGGCTGTGTTTCATGGCAGTTCAAAGACAAGTCGGTGTTTTTGGCCGACAAAACCAGCGAAGAAGCGGTGATGGAGGCGTTACTCGCCGCCGACGCCGACGCGGAAGAGATCTTGCCCGAAGAAGACCAGCAAGTCTCTATCAGCGCGGCTCCGAACCAGTTTGACGCCATCGCCAAAGCGCTTGCCGCAGCAAAAATCAGCATTGCTTCGCAAGGCTTTACTAAGCTACCCGATAACACCATTCCGGTCACCGATTTGGCCGTAGCCAAAGCGATCCAGGAATTAATCGACAGCCTGGAAGAGCACGACGACGTCCAAGACGTCTATCACAACGGCGATTTCGCCCAAGAGATCGCCGCGCAACTGGGCTAACTGAGCCAATCAATACGGCGATCGTTCCTGGTTACGCTTTTGAGGTCTTGCAAAACAAGACTTCGCCACATATTCCCCAACCTCTCATATTTGGAGCATTCTATGTCCCGCGGCATGCATCGTCATCGTTCTATCCGTCTCAAAAACCTGCGCCAAACCCGCATCGACACGCGCAAGGCCAACGCCCCAGGCAAGCTCAAAGCTGGTGTCCGTCGCGACGCCCGCATGGCTGCCAAAATCAAGGTGACCACGCCTGGCACTGGTTACAGCAGCGAAGTTCAAAGCTGGTTGTCGCGCAAGCTCGACAAGCCCTTTGGCAAAATCACTGCCGATGAGATCAAACAAGCCATCGCGTAAGCGATTGATCAGACTCACCTCTTCACTGACCGACGCGGCCCTAGGCTGCGTCGGTTTGTTGTTGTTGGTCGAGACAGCAAGTCATTGAAATAACCCGTTAGCAGAGCTGCGAGTGATTGGCGCTGTAAAAGGTCTCCTGGTGTTGCCCAGTCATCGTGGGGTACCATTGCCCCACGGAGCAAGCCATGCCGGACTCTATCGGTTCAATGACTCAGTATGCGGGCAACATCCAAGTACAGCGCCTCGCTCAAGACGTGCAAAAGATGCTCGTCCCCAAGCTCCTTCCCGAACCCGTGCAACAGACCTCTGGCAAAGACAGCGCCTCATTTAGCAGCGAGGCACTCGCTCGTTTACAGAGCGCTGAAGCCTCTGACGCCGCCTCTGCTTAACCGAACGCGGCTTGTGCCCCTGGGGATTGTTGTTCGCCGACTCTATCCGCGAAACCTCCCGGTCCTCCACGGTATTCTCCCGTTTCAACACAACTACAACTACTCAGAGAACGGTGCGGGGTTTCGTCACGTTTCGATACTGAGATTGCGGAACCACACGTGGCGTGACATTGAAACGCATATCGATCGAACGACCGACTCCGACATCCCACGACATGATGAATTCTTTGTTGGGCTTACCGAGCGAATGCTTCTTGTTGGGCACGTCTTTGAGACCGTCGCGAATTGAAATTTCAACCATCTGAGCGTCAAAATGTAGTGCAAAATTATATTGATCGGAGCTCTTCGTCAGCGCCAACGTATGGTTACCATCAGGAAAACCGTTCAGAACAATACCGTTTGCTGCGCTTACGACCAATGTTCGCCCTTCAGCTAAAGGTAAAACCCATTGGTCAAGACCGTGTTCCTTGCCAGAGAAACGCACAAACAACGACAGCGTTCGACCGGTCAATTTTGAAAAAATGTCACCATGTCCGTTTCCTGCGCCGGTAAAACGTATATTACTTTCCGTAACGACCGCCTTTCCCTGCCCATTGAATTCAAATACTTTTATCATGTCAGCCGTGATTCGTTTAATGTATTCCGGCGTAAAAACTTCGCGCATGATGTCTTCTTTTGACATCGGCTTGGCGGCATCTTCAGCCAAAACGGCTTCTTCCCACTGTCGTTGATAACTTTCGACATCTTTCCGCACTGCTGGACTTTTTACCTCTTCACTGATTCCCTGCAGCGCATTGTAGGCGTCACTCAAGTGATGCTGATTTAATTGCTCCAAAATATTTTTGAGCGAGCCATGAACTTGCAGGTAGGCCCACGAATCCCATGTGCGCTCGACCTCGGTGCGCAAACGGGCAATATCTTTTTCTGGTGACGAAAGGCCAACAGGTTGCCGTTCCAAAAGCTCTATCGCCTCACGGTATCGATGGTCTTTGGACAACGTTGCTACCTGCGACTGAACCCGAGTCCATTGCCGGCCACCAGCCAAACCCGTCACCAAAATAATGGCGACTACGGCGACGCTGAGACCAAATGCATACCAAGAAATCCGTCGCAACGTACGACGCATCCGTCGCTGCCGAGCGCGTGCCACCGCTTCCGCACTATTCGGTACATGGTCAGGATTATCGTCAACTTGCTTACGACGTAATTTAGAAATCAACTCAAGCGCTTCGCTCGCCGATTGCGGGCGATCCTGCGGATCTTTCTCCATCAAACGACTGATCAATACCTGCACGGCGGGGCTTGGTCCCGGCTCTGAAAACTTCAGCGGCTGACTAGCAGCACACATCAAGACTTGCATCGCCCCTTCGCCGCTGAACGGCGTGTGCCCACAAATCAAATGATACAATGTCGCACCAACGGCATAGAGGTCGGCGCGATGATCCACGCTGTGCGCGTCGCGAGCCTGCTCTGGCGCCATATAATGTGGCGTCCCCATCACGGCACCAACATTGGTCGCCGTTGCCGAAGCTTGTTCGGGATCTTCCGCTCGGGCTAAACCAAGATCGGCAACTTTGACCATTCCTGATGCGGTCACCATTAAATTATCCGGTTTAATGTCGCGATGAATGACGCCAGCGGCATGCGCGAACTTTAGCGCCTCCAGCGCCTGACGACAAATTTCCAAAGCGCGCGTTTCAGGAATACGTCCATGTTGACGCAGTAATTCGCTGACGGAGGCACCTTCAACCAATTCCATGCTGAAAAACATCAAGCCATCGGCTTCGCCGACGTCGTGAACCGCGATCAAATTGGGATGATGCAAGCGACCGGCGGCTCGCGCCTCACGAACAAAACGCTCACGAAAACGGCGGTTTGACGCCAGCTTTGGCGACATCACCTTGAAGGCGACGGCACGATTCATCGATAGCTGGATCGCACGATACACCTGCCCCATCGCCCCGGCACCCAATGGTCTTTCGATACGATACCCAGCAATAATGGCGCCCTCATGAACGGCATCCCATTGACCGCTTTCGCCGTTTAGGCACGCCAGTGACCGTGGCGTTAAGGCGTCGTTGTTGACGTCTGCCTGCACGTCTTGTTGCGTATCGGGCACGGTTACGTTCGAAGATTTCGCCACGGTGATCGGTATTAATGATGAGCCAATGCCCTCGCTCATTTCCGTTCGTGCTAGAGCGACATGAGTGGGCACCGTTGGCGATGACGGGCTTGCCAATGTTACTGGAGGAGTTGGTGCGGGTGTGACCGCCGGTGTGATCGCAGAAAAACGATCGCTATTGGGTGTTATCGCAAACGGAGTGGTCGCTGTTGGCGTGAATGCCTTTGATGCATCACCACGCGGAACACAACGCCGCAGGGCTCGGCTCACGAGCTCTTCCGGCAACCGCAGCAGACGTCCGCGTGTTCTCAACGCCGATATTAATGCAGCACGGCGCTCACTATCGAGTTCAGCTTTACCATGCATCTGCTGATCACCCTCCCCCCGTATGCCGCGCAGTCTGCTATCGCGAGTGCTTACGTCAGTGGGAAAAGTTCGTTCACGCCGGTTTGACAGCAAACAGCGCGTAACACGCAATCGCCCCGGCCATCGCCGCATTCAAACTGTCGGTTCCGCCCGGCATTGGCAGCGTCACGTGCTCGGCGCAGCTCGCCAACACCGGTTCGTCAAGACCGTGCGCCTCCGAACCAACCACCAGCCAGCGCGGTTGACGCGGTAATTCGGCGGGATCTTTACCCCCACGTACCACTAAGGCACAGCACGGCGCACCGCCCGCCAAAGAAGCGAGTCCCTGAGCAACATCGAAGCGATAAAGATGAATAGTGGCAACGCCGCCAGCGGTCGCCTGGATCACCTTATGCGAGAACGGATCGGTGCCGCCGAGGATCACCACTTGTTCAATGGCAAACGCACCCGCGCAACGGATCAGGGTTCCCAGATTGCCAGGATCGCTGATCCCACTCAGGACCAATCCGCCTTGGTGCGGATTCAATTCGGTCGGCTGAGGAATGCGAAATGCCGCGAGAAAACCCGACGGAGTATGTGCCTGCGACAGCTTTGCCATGACCTCAGCCGATACCCTAGTCACCACCCGGTTGCCCCACGATTCCGGTGATGCAAGACCCTCGGTCACCAATAATTCGAGTGGTTGCCAATCCTTCGAGAGGAACGCGTCGACCGCACGAGCACCCTCGACCAAGAAGGCATTATCTTCGCGACGGTGGCGCGTTTCGTGCAAACGCCGCAGTCGTTTGACCAGCGGATTGTCAGGGGCCGTAATCAAGTTCATGGCTAGCGTCACCGTGTTGTGAGCGGCGGAACGGTTGGGCGATACCACGACAACACAATGCCTAAACTGGGCCAGACTGCCGTAAACAACGAGAGCCGTCACATCGGCGCTCACATAACCAGCAAAATTGAGAAGTACCAGTTCCCTAACGGCCGTCTCACTCCCAGCCGCCATACAGATCATGCATCGACCGCGCCGCGTCTCGCATGGTTGACTGGTTTCATTGCCACTCCTAAGCTCCCGCCCGTCTCATAGAAAGGGTCCGGCCACGACGCTATGAGCCTAAAGGAATCCATGACCGCGCTGCGCATGTCACAAGTGATCGTTCAAAAGGCGTTCACCGTCCTTTCCAACGAAGTCGATAAACGACAGGTCATTGCGACCCTCGTTCAAAGTCTCGCCAACAACCAGAAGTTCACCGCCGACAAAGCTGCTGAAATTATCGAGGGTGCCATGGCCCGCGAAGCCATTGGTTCAACTGGCATTGGTCACGGCATCGCTATTCCCCACTGTCGCACGGCACACGTCAAAGAAATTGTCTGTGCTTATGGCAGCAGTTCGGCCGGAATCGATTTTGACAGCCTTGACGGCGAACCAGTCCACAGCGTCTTTCTGCTGCTGACCCCGCCAGATCAAAAAGAACAACACCTGACGCTGATGAAAAGTTTCGCCAGCCAGATCCGCAAAGAGCATTTCTGCGAATTCCTGCACCAGATCTCTGCGGTTCAACCGCTGATTGATCTGCTGAGTGAATTCGAGGCCCGCTGAGCAGCCAGAGGCCGTGTTCCGCTCCTTTCCAGATCTACGTCCATTCTTAGATCCAGCGCGAGTGCTGACCATTACCGGAGCGCCAAGCAAACGAGAACTTCTCGTCCATGTTGCTCGCGTCTTTATTGGCCATCCAGCGATCGGCGATCATAACGCATGGCTCAAAGCCATTTATGATCGCGAAGACGTCACCAGCACAGGTATCGGTGGCGGAATCGCCATTCCCCATGCTCAACACGCTAGCGTCACCGATTTCGCCTTAGCCATTACTCGCTTCCCCTTCGGTACTGACTTCGCGTCCAAAGACGGACAACCGGTCCGCATACTCGTCATGATGGCAGCGCCGCCCGAACAACGGCCAATTTATTTAAAAGTGCTCGCCAGCATCGCCGCCCGCCTCAATCACCCGCGAATTCTTGACGCCGTCATGGCTGCGCCCGAACCGCAAGCGGTAATCGACGCTTTCGTCGCGGAATAAAGCGCATTTGTCATCCAGGCATGAAGCGAACCGCGCCGATGCAGGTCCGCTCCATGTCCTGCGGCACCGCTCAGTAAGATCACGGAAAGTTCGTCGTGCACGCCTTGATTTTCATGGGCATAAATCTCTCTCAAAAAAATATTGACGGCGTGTCTCTTCATCGTCGACCAACCATGAACGCGGTGTGCGATAATTAATGGTTGGATCGTTGACCAATTGACAACAAGCCTCGGATTGAAACGGCTCAGCGTAGCATTATTACTTGGCAAATAATGCACCCGGCATACTCGCTCGATCTTAATCCTTCTCACTTCTGAAAGCATCGAATATGATCGGAGTAAGTAGATGGTTGCCGGTGATCACGTGGATGTCGACCATGACGATGGCACAAGTGCGCGGCGATGTGCTTGCCGGCATCACGCTGGCAGCCTACTTGTTGCCAGCGGCGTTGGGCGATGCCAGCTTAGCGGGCTTGCCGGCACAGTCGGGGCTCTATGCCTGCCTTTTTTCTGGCTTGGTATTTTGGTTATTTTGTAGTTCACGTCACACCGCCATCACCGTAACGTCTGCGATTTCATTGTTGGTTGGCACCACCCTTGGTGACATCGCCCACGGTGATGTTACACGCTTCGCCGGGCTAGCCGCAGCAGCTGCGCTGCTCACCGGTTTGCTCGCTTTTTGTGCGTACGTGTTGCGGGCTGGCGTTTTGGTGGAATTTATTTCCGAAACCGTATTAATCGGTTTTAAAGTCGGCATTGCCTTGGTGCTGATCAGTACGCAAATACCAAAGCTTTGTGGTTTTCACGCTAGCCATGGCAATTTCCCCGAACGCTGTTGGTACATCGCTACGCATCTTGGTGATAGCAATGGAGTCGCATTGGTACTTGGTTTGATAGCTCTCGGGCTTCTGGTTGCTGGAAAACTGTGGGTGAAAAATCGTCCGATCGCGGTGCTGGTCGTAATCGGTGGCATCGCGTTCTCGTGGTTTTTTGATCTCACCAGGTATGGCATTAACACACTGGGCGTCATGCAAACCGGTTTACCAGAGCTCACATTCTTTCCGGTGGGATACCGCGATTTGAATGAACTATTGCCCTTAGCGATGGCGTGTTTTCTTTTGGCTGCCATCGAAAGCGCCGCTGTCGGTCGCATGTTTTCCGCCAAGCACGGCACGCCATTTGACGCCAATCAGGAGTTCCTTGGTTTAGCTGCGGCCAACACCGCTGCTGGGCTTGGCCAAGGATTCCCCGTGAGCGGAGGCATGTCGCAATCGCTGGTGAACGAAGTTGGTGGAGCAACCACACCGCTATCTGGGTTGATATCTTCGTTGGTAATTCTGATCGTGGTGCTGACGTGTGCTGGCGCTTTGAAGGGTTTGCCGCAACCCGTACTGGCGGCAATCGTGTTGGTCGCGGTCGCTGGCCTGATTGATATTCAGGTACTGAAAAATCTATGGCGCTTCGACCGACAAGAATTTGCTATCGCTATGATCGTGGTGCTGGCGGTCCTTGCCTCCGGCATTCTACGCGGTGTCCTCATCGGCGCTGTGGTCTCAATGCTCATGCTCTTGCAACGGGTCGCGCGGCCACGCATAGCAGAACTAGGACGAGTACCAGACAGCGATATTTTTGCCGATTGCACGCGTCATCCTGAGAACGTGCCTGAACCCGGCGTGCTGGTGCTGCGACTTGAAGGTGCATTGATCTATTTTAATGCCCGTCACGTTCATGAGCGCATTCTTGCCGCGCTCAACGAACGCCCACACACCAAGTTGGTGGTGTTCTATCTTGGTATGACCGCGCAGATGGACTTAGCCGGCTGCGAAATGTTGGACGATTTGCATCACGATCTCAGCAAACGAAACGTGGACTTAAGACTGGCTGAAGTCCATGGTGCCATCCGTGATGTCGTCCGCCGTGGCGAGCACTCGCGTCATCTCGGCCCGATCGAGGCAAACCAAACGGTTGCTACGGTGATTTCCGCATGGCGCCAAGAATCCGCTCAAAAGTCGTCGTGATCGTTTTATATCCGAGGCTATGGTGACACTAAGGCGCGAAATCTTCCTGATGTCTGGAGATTTCGTGCCTTAGTGTCACGGAGGTGTGGGGGCGAAAGCCCCCGCAGAAAAAACGAACAGCCCGGCCGAGACGATGAGGAACCTTTGGTTCCGGCTCGGCCGGGCTGTGATAACCGACCCTGAACTTTTCCGTCCAGGGCCGGCGTTATCACCTGATAATGATCTGAATTACTTCGCGGCTGGAGCCGGGCGCTGAGCGTCGAGCAACGCTTTGGCTTCCTTCGGATTGCATTTCAAACATACCGATTCAGCGCATTTATCCTCTTCGCACCAGTCTTTCTCTTTCTTCAATTTAGGAATGAGCGTCTTGTCGCATTCCACGCACTTGTCCTTGGGCAGGTCGTGCTTGGCGCACCATTTATCGGCGGTCAGTCGTTCAACTTTGGCAGCTTCTTCCGCGAAGGCGGAAAAGCCAAAGCCCAACATCAGTAAAGCGGCGATGGCGAATCGAATCATGAATACTCCTTGGTCAATGCGGGCGGTTTGCCTGCGGGGTGAGTCGAGCCGGTGGACGACGCGTCCTCCGGTAAAAGATCTTCCGGTCGCGGCTTCGGCTCGAACCAGCCATACAACACCGGGATCAAAAACAACGTCAACAAAGTTGATGATAAGATACCACCAATAACGACGGTCGCGAGCGGGCGCTGCACTTCGGCTCCCATACCGACGGCGAACGCCATGGGTACGAATCCCAGCGCGGCAACGAGCGCCGTCATCAGTACGGGACGCAGACGAATAAGACTGCCGCTGATCACCGCTTCGTTCAGACTCATTCCGCTACGTCGGAGTTGGCGAATGAACGTCACCATGACCAAACCATTGAGGACGGCGACACCAGCCAGCGCAATGAAACCGACCGCCGCTGAAATTGAAAACGGCAAATCACGCCACCATAACGCCGCGACTCCGCCAACAGCAGCGACAGGGACCGCCGTAAATACCAGGGTTGCGAGCCATGCTGAGCCCAACGACCAGCGCAGCAGCAGGAAAATAGAAACCAATGCGAGCGGCACGATGATGGACAAACGCAGACGTGCGCGTTCAAGATTTTCGAACTGACCACCCCATTCGATGAGATACCGCCCAGGTGGCAGTGTGATATCTTTGGCTATCACGGCTTTGGCATCAGCGACGAAGCTGGCGACATCACGTCCGCGAATATTGGCTTGGACGACGATGCGACGTTGACCTGATTCGCGGCTTATCGTCAGCGGAATATCGCCAGGGACGATACGTGTCACCGCCGACAGCGGAAGATTCGCACCATCCGCTGAAGCCAGCGGCACCGCCGATAAACGAGTCAAATCACTACGCACGGCTTCCGGCAATCGCGCCACCAGCGGAAAGCGTAACTGTCCTTCAATCACTTCGCCGAGGTGAATGCCACCAATAGCTTCGACCACCCGCATCACTTCTGCCGTCGCCATGCCATAGTGTGCAAGTGCCGCCGTATCGGCCGTCATGCGTAATGCGGGTTGGCCCGTGGTTTGTTCAACCGTGATATCGGTCGAGCCTTCGACACCATAAAGCGCAACTTCGACCTCGGCGGCTTTCTGTCGTAAAAGATCAAGGTCATCACCGAATATTTTAATCGCGACATCGCCACGTACGCCGCTGACCATTTCATTGATGCGCATTTCAATCGGCTGCGTCATAGCGATGCGCTGGCCTGGGAGTTCACGTAGCAGACGCTGGACCTGCTCGGTCAGCTGCGCCTGGCTCTGCGCTTTGGTCCACTGCGACCGTGGTTTAAGCGCAATAAACGTATCGGTTAATTCGATACCCATGGGATCGGTCGCCACTTCGGCAGTCCCGGTGCGCGACCAGACCTGTGCGACTTCATTGGGAAATTCCGACAATAACATGCGTTCCAACGCGGTGTTGAGCGCAACCGACGTTTCGAGACTGGTGCCTGGCAGGCGAATCACGTTGACCGCCAAGGCGCCTTCCGACAGCCGAGGAATAAACTCAGCACCTAATCCTCGGAAGACCATCACTGACATCAACATCGTGACGCAGGCTAACCCTACTACCACAAAACGATGACCCATCGCCAAACGTAACATCGGTGCATACATCCACGCGGCCAAACGCACGATCCACGGATCTTTCGCTTCACGATTCGGCTTCAATACCAAGCTGGCCAACACCGGCATCAACGTCAGCGAAAAAATCATCGAACCGAGCAACGCAAACACCACGGTCAGCGCCATCGGCTGAAACAATTTTCCCTCGACCCCCTCTAAGGTTAATATGGGCAGGTAAACCATGATGATAATGAGTTCGCCGAACATCGTCGGCTTGCGTACTTCGATGGCGGCATCACGGATGACATCCAACTGCGGTCGACCGGCCTCGCGCGGGTCATTCAATCGCCTCACCGCATTTTCGATCATAATGACCGATGAATCGACCACTAAACCAAAGTCGAGCGCACCCAATGACAACAAGCTGGCGGTGATGCCAAAGCGCATCATGCCGTCGAATGCCACCAACATCGATAACGGAATCGCTAACGCGACAATCAACCCAGCGCGCACATTTCCAAGAAAGACAAACAACACCGCGATCACCAACAAACCACCTTCGAAAAGATTGGTGCGTACCGTATCGATGACGTGATCGACTAATTCTGTCCGATCATAAACCATCTCAACCGTGATGTCGGGAGGAAGAAAAGCTTTGAGTTCATTGAGTTTTGCTTTGAGCCGACTGGTGACTTCGTGTGAATTTTCACCCATCAACATGAAACCTAGTCCAAGCACGGCTTCACCACGTCCGCCAGCGGTCACCGCACCGCGACGAATTTCGTGACCAATGCCAATGTCAGCCACATCACGCAGACGTATCGCAACACCATCATGTGCAGCAATGACCATGTCACCGATTTCCGCGATGCTGGAAACACGGCCGATGCCCTGCACCACCATGACGTCTGCGCCGCGAGGAACGACGCCTCCACCGACGTTCATATTGTTTGCACGCACGCGGTTGAGGACACCATCTAAAGTGAGTTTACGCGCGACCAAACGCTGTAAATCCAGCTGAATTTCGAACTGTTTCTCATAGCCGCCCCAGGAATTTACTTCCGCAACTCCGGCAACGGTGCGCAGCGCGGGTTTGATCACCCAGTCCTGAACCGTGCGTGCATTGGTCAGATCACCAGAACGTGAACGGACGATGTAATGAAAGATCTCACCCAGCCCGGTGGCCACCGGACCCATTTGTGGTCGCTCAATTCCCGCTGGTAGCTCGACTGCACTCAGTCGCTCCGCGATCATTTGCCGAGCGAAATAAACATTGGTGCCGTCAACGAACACCACGGTTACTTGTGAGAGACCGAACTTACTGATCGAACGTACTTGTTCGACGCGGGGTAAACCGCCAATCGCTTGCTCTACCGACGCGGTGATTTGACGCTCCACCTCTTCCGATGCCAATGACGGCGCAACCGTATTGATCTGCACCTGCACCGGCGTGGTGTCGGGGAAAGCGTCAATGTCGAGATGTCTGAGAGCAAAAATTCCCGCGATCATCACCACTGCTGTCAACGACAGCACGGCTAAACGATGTCCAAGCGACCAAGAAATAAGATGGTTTAGCATGAGTAATTATTTCGCACAGCAGGCACAGCCAGGACCGAACTTGTCTTGGAAAAGATTTCCTTTGAGCACATCCGTTCCGGTGATGGCCACCACGTCGCCAGGAATGACGCGATCCACCGCAATCCCCTCTGAGGTCGTTGCGAGCACGCGCACCGCTAAACCTCGAAAAATGGTCGGTGTTCGTTGCACAAATACGTAGGCGTTTGAACCGTCATATTGCACGGCCGCTGACGGAACGATCACCGTCGCCTGTGCCTTACCGAGCACGACGGTAACGTTGCCGACCTGATTCGCGCGCAAACGTCCATCGACATTATCGATTTGTGCCAAAACGGAAACCAAGCGCGTGGTTTCGTCCGCTGCCGAAGCCACCATGGTTACGCTGCCGCTGACTTGCGTTCCCTCTTGAGCGGTGAAATGAACGATCTGACCAGCCGAAACACTCAACGCTTGGCTGGGATTAAGCGAAAAGCGTAAGCACCATTGCGTGGTATCCGCAACCACCGCCAACAACTCACCCGTAGCAATTCCTTGCTCTGCGCCAACCGCAAGCGTCGTCATCACGCCCGCGCGCGGAGCAATAACGGCGAGCAAATTCGCCGAATTGGTGACCATTCCCTCAGGCAATCCCAGAGAACGTAAATGCTTCGTCATCGCAGCGGGATCAAGATCCGCTAATTCTGCGGCAGACAGCTGCAGCCCCAGATTAAGTAACCCTTGTTCAGCGTCGAACACCGCGATCTGCGCGGCCTGCAAACGTCCCAATGCTTCACGCGCATCACCGGCGGTGCGAAATCCACTTTCAGCCGAAATGCGCGCACGATCAGCTGTCGCACGTGCCGCTGCTTGTTCAGCGAGCGCGCGCATCAGCTGTGATTTCAGCCGACCAACCTCAGACGATTCGATCACCGCCAGCACATCGCCGACTTTCACCACGTCCCCAATACGTTTATTCACCGAGCGGACGGTTCCCGTCAAACGCGATGAAATTCGTGCTACCCGAGTAGGGTCGTAAACGATTTCCGCCGTTGCCGTCAGAAGTGGCTCCCACATTGCCGTCGTGGTTACCTGCGTGGTAATATGCATCTTGGCGAGAACGTCCGTAGAGGCGACCTGGGCAAAACGAAGATCTTCTCCTTTGCCGACTTGCGCGGGTGGCTCCTGCGCTTTTTGCGCTTTCGCCAAGGACTTCTTGCACAGCAAACATTCAGATTCATGAACGCTATGTTCAGCGCACCAATCTTCTCTCTCAGCGCTTTTCGTTTCAAAGCGATGATTCGTCACCGTCCAATGATGACGATGACCCCACCAACCAACCGCGATCAACACGGTGAAGGTCAGTACCGTGGGAATTGAATGGACCAAGGCCGCGCGAGTTATCATGGGATTCCTTTTCGTCGACGACGTGACGAAGATATGGCAAATGGTTGCTAAATGGCGCTGAGTTCGAAATGCCAGGCTTCAGGACGCGGAGAAAACGTCGCAAAACGCGGCGATTGAATAACTCCGACCCACCTACCTGATACATTTCACGCGAGGAAATATCTCCATCGCGCATGCATGAAACGCCATCTCATCGTAGTGAAAGCACGACGTTGGCAGAATGAGTGCCGCCGTTGTTCAACAGCGCAATATGACGGTCGACCACATTCGTAATGTGCGCAAAGACGGCGGTCGTTCACCAGCGCGCCACATGAATTTAGGATTCACCTGCTCAGAAAAATCCGGCCACGACAACGTGGCTATGATCACCGAGGGAGAAAACGCTGCCTCAACATAAATTTGACTTACTTGTGTAAATGGTTGCACGATCAACTCGCGATCAATGCAGTCCAGACAATCATTGGGATTCACCATCATGTGGGAAATCACCGTGCGCGAGTCACCAACATCGATTTTTTCGCACTCTGCAACCACAGCGCTCGCACAACAGCTGTCGTTCATCACGTCGTTGATCACACTGTTGATCACGCTGTTGATCACGCTTTTCGCATTCAGCGCACAACAATTTGTTCCGGCAGGCATGAGCTCCAAACCATGAGCTCCTCCAACGCATAGCATCGTGCCGACACCATAGGCACCCGCAAAGATTTGGTACAACAACACCAGCGTCGTCAGCGCAATGACCGGACTACGCCATTTCATGCGCACTTCTCGCGCAGCTTAAGAAGCACCAAAAAAGCCATGGCATCGCATGCTATCGCGCCGCAAAAAAGTACGCGTTGTACATCTGCTCGAAACATACCGTGAAAACGTAACCGCTGCATAATGAGTCTGAGTATTGAGGGCGTTTGCTTCAGGTATAGACGGCAGATCGCCATCGGCTTGTTTCATACACACCAGAGAGGACTCGACACCACATGAGCTTTCCCAAGTTGAACTCGCAGGCTCCAACTGCGAGCGCACGTTACATCTCGACACCTGAATTCGGTGAACTCAGGTGATGCAATCTGATGGTGACGGTTAAAATCGGACCATTACTTGTCCATTTTGTTAGCGAGAAGATCAGACACGGGCGCAGTGTGTGAAGTAGTAAGCCAATGTGTCGCTTGGGGATATTGTCCGCTTCCGTTATGGGGGATATGATTGACATGTGTTCGCTTCACCATCGGCTGTGAATCCCTGCTGACGGCTGCTCCCTGCTGACGGCTGCAAGCTGCGAACGATGGCTTTGTCTGGCTCTCCAGGGATTTTAGGACTTAGGACGGCAACCCAGTGGCGAACAACGGCAACCATGCACCTGAATTGGATGAAGACTTCCGCTATGGTCAGTTGGCCATTGAAGGACGTCTGATCACTCCCGACCAGTTCGACATCGCTATGGATCGGGTGCGAGAGGCAAAAAAGCCTTTGGCAGACATTTTAGTCGCTGAAGGCACCATCGACTCGACCACTGCTGAGCGCCTGACCAAGGCACTGCGTCGCATCGTTCGCGACGAACGCGCCAAGAGCGAAGGCGGCATGCTGGTCAACAAACAGATCGGCGGCTACAAACTTATTCGACGCATCGGCGAAGGCGGCATGGGCGAGGTCTATCTGGCCGAGCAGCTGACCATGCACCGCACGGTTGCGCTCAAGATTCTGCACAACAAGTGGGCCGACGACGAAGAGTTCCGCAAACGCTTTTTGCTCGAAGCACGCGCTGCTGGTAAGCTCAATCATCAAAATCTGATCCAGGTTTACGACGTCAATAAATACCAAGGGAAGTACTACTTCTCGATGGAGTTTATCGATGGCGTTACCGTCGAAGATCTGATTCGCCACGAAGGCGCCTTACCGGTCGAAAAGGTCATCAACATTTGCATGCAGGTGTGCCAGGCGTTGAAATACTTGGCCACCCACAACATCGTGCATCGCGACATCAAGCCAGCCAACATCATGGTTACGAAAGACGGTACCGTGAAGTTGGGCGATTTTGGCTTCATCCAATCGGTGTGGGATACCGAGTTGATGCAAGAAGGCACCACCATCGGCACACCAGATTACATCAGTCCGGAGCAAGCTCGCGGCGAACGCAATCTTGATGTCCGCAGCGATATGTACTCGCTTGGCGCGTCACTCTTCCACATGCTCACCAGCAAGACCTTGTTCCAGGGCTCGTGCAGCAAAGTGATGCGCGATCATATCGAAACCGTGCCGCCAAAACTTGATGATCTGCGCAAAGATCTGCCTAAAGATTTGGTACGGATGCTGACGAAAATGACGGCCAAGCAGCCGATCGATCGCTATCAGACGCCCGATGAAGTGATCAAAGACATGGAAATGCTGCGCATCGACGTGGCCCATATGGAAGGCGCTATTCCTTCATCGCGCAGCCAAATCCTGAACGTTCTTTCTGCGGAAAAGCAACGGATCTCTACCCTTGAACGGGCATTGGCTGGCAAAGGTCAAACGATCACGCTTTTATTGGTCGTGGCGGGCATTGGCTGGATTCTTGCCGCTGGTTGCTTTGCGATGTGGATGTTGGGCGCTAAGTAGTTCGAACGATGCTTTTTTCAAAATGGTATGGTGCTCAATGTTCCATTCATCACCGAGTGAATGCATTTGGTCACGCTTCAAACTCTCGCGCAATTGCTGCCAGCTTGGCGGTCGGGGGTTGCTCCGCTCGTAAGCCACAGGTAAGATCAGCATCATGTACGAACTGGTATTCTTAACAGGAGCTCGCGCCGGCGAAGTGGTGCCGGTAAATAAATCGCTCATTGGCGGTCGCAGTCCCGATTGTTCACTCGAAGTTCCTGATCCCAACGCCAGTCGCCAACACATACGTTTTCAATGGGACGGCGCCAGTCTCGTTATTGCTGATAATGGCTCATCCAATGGCACCTACGTCAACGACCTTCGTATTCCCGGTAATCATATTGCCGTTGAAGGTGATGTCGTCCGCCTTGGCGAGACGCGCATTCGCGTGCAAACCCACAAGATTCCCAGTGACGCGCATTCCAGTTCCATTTTTGGTTTTAAAGAACGTGATGCCGATCTCAGTCAAAGTATCGTGCTCTCGGTCTCTGAAGTTCGTTCACAAGGTTTGGACGCCGCCGCTTTAGCGCTGCGCTTAAACGCCATTATTCAAATTTCAAAAGCGCTCGCCAACATTACTAAAGAAGACGAGGTCTTTTCACGCATCATCGAAGAGTTGCTTTCCGCCTTCCCGCAAGCGGATCGCGGCTTTCTGATGCTCGGTTCGGAAGTTGGTAAACTTGAAGCCAAAGCCATGCGTAACCGCAAAGGAGTCACCGAAAATCTTAGCGTTTCGACTACTATTTGCCGTCAAGCGTTGGAATCCAAATCAGCGTTTTTATTCAATGATCAAAACAGCGGTGACTTCGATCAGGGGATGTCGATCGTTTCGCTGAAGATTCGCAGTGCGATGACCATTCCCTTGATCGTTAATGAGGAAGTCCTTGGACTCCTGCAAATCGACACCCCTGACAGTAAGCGCGCTTTCACACGCGGTGATTTAGAACTCGCCGTCACCGTGTGCCAACAAGCCGCTATTGCGATGCGTAATGTGCAACTGCTACGTGACGTGAAGTTTGAAACGCGTCGCCGTGACAATCTGATGCGTTACCTGCCTGGGGCGATGGCTGACCAACTGAAAACCGGTTCGGATGTGTTGGAATTAAAAGGCGGCACCTACCGCGCCTCCATTTTATTTTCCGATGTCATTGGCTTCACCCGCATGTCGGAGCGTCTCGCGCCAGAACAAGTGATTGCTCTGATGAACGCCTATTTTGACCGCATGGTTCCGTGCATTCAAAATCATTCCGGTTCCGTCGATAAATTTATGGGCGACGCCATCATGGCAGTTTGGGGCGTGCCCATCGACAAGGGTGACGCCGCATCAAACGCCGTCGCTGCGGCATTAGCGATGCAAAATGCGTTGGTCGGTTTCAATAGCTTGCAAGCGCGTGACAGCCAACCAGTGCTCGCCATGGGCATCGGCGTCAACAGCGGCTTGGTGGTTGCTGGAAATATCGGTACCGAAGAGCGCAAGGAATACACCGTGCTTGGCGACACGGTGAACACCACGCAACGACTGGAAGCGACCGCCGGTCGAGGCCATGTCCTCATCAGCAATGCTACGTGGAAAGCGCTTGAGGGCGCCGGTCACGGCCTCGCCATGCCGCCCTTGAAAGTGAAAAATAAAGACGAACCACTGGTGGTGTTTAGCGTGCGCGGCCTGCGCATCCTCAACAACGAAGTCGTGCTGCATCTCCCCTTACTTTCAGGGATCCATACGGTGTATTTGGTCAGACGTTTGGCCGATCACAGCTTCTTGCTGCTCCATCCGGCCGATTGCGATATTCTAACAAACGATGTCATGAGCGATGCCCAAGAATGGGCAGGAACGTCTTTCGGTCGCCCAGAAATGATTCAAGTTTTGCCCGGTCAATCCGGCGACGGCGCGTTAGTGCGCAGTCAAATTCGTCTGCCTGATCCTGAGCTGTCAGGACTACTCGGATCAACCGCGATTACCTGTACCCGCACCTGGGACACCTTACTGCGATCAGTCGAAAAATAACGGCGTGATGTCCGTCTTTTCGAGACCATAAACCTCATCTCACCGACACTGTCTATGACCACTCACCTGCCATCACAACCGCTCCCTTCACAGCCCGCTGACTGGCTGGCTGAAGTGCTTGATCATCTAGAAATCGCCACGATGGCAGCCGTCGGTGAAGGGATTAACGACGACGAAGACGATCAACGCTGGGTGCTTTTCATGCAAGTCCACGCGGTCTCCTCGTGTCGTCATGCTCGGGGATTAGACAACACCTTCGGTACTCCAGAGCGTGAAATTGAAGAATTGGAAGCCATCGACGAACTCGCACATTCTTTGCGGAATGCTCTTCCTGACAACTTACGTGAAGTGGTGAACGAAGCGCAATTGTTTCTGCTCTTCTATCTCGCTGCCCATGTTCGCACGGGCATTCTTAAACCAGCAGAAGCACAAGCGATCGTGCATGCCTGCTGGCAGGATTGCGGTGATGAAAGTATCGATGATCTGCCACTCGACATTGGCGTCGATGCCCCAGACAACGCCAACGCCTGGGTCGATGAAATCATTAAAGCCTTTGCCAAGAGTTCCGGACGCCCTTCTTTGGCTTTGGACGATGGCGACACCTTCATCGCCGACCACAAATCCATGTTACAAATCGCCACGATTTTGGCATTGAGCAATCGTCAGGCGACCACCACTCGTGACGCCTTGGAAGATTTAATTGAGGTCATCTCTGCGATGGAGGCCGATGTCAGCAACATGGGCCCCGAATGGAAGGCCACGCGCCGCATTCCGGCCATGGCCTTTTCGATGTACTACGTGTGGGTTCACTTGTCACTTGGCTTGGCCGATGAAGACACTGCCATGACCGTGATGAGCGAATGCGCTGGACGGCTCAGTGAATTTCGCGCGCAACTGACCTTTGATCGTTAATTTTCCATCGCCCGAAAAACCTTCGCCCGCCTTCGCCGTACGCACTTTCAGTCTTCACGGCATTAAATAAACCGTGACCTCATCTTGCACCGGACGACCAGTGCGGGTGAGCCGCAAATATCCGGCGGTTTCTTCAATCAACCCCTCACCGATCAGCGCATCAGCTCGCTGACGCCAACGGGTTTCTGCATCACCTTGAGCACAGACCTGCGCCAGTTCAACGCCCTGGGTTAACCGCAAGCCCAGCATCCACGTTTCGGCTAATTTTTCCGCTGCACCCATTTGTTCCGTTCGCCACGCCGCAGCGCCGCCACTGGCGATCGCGGTGATATAAGCGGCGGGATGTTTTTCCCTCGTTACCCGAACGCCATGAACGGTGCTCACCGCGCCAGCCCCGGCAGCGTGATAATCGCGGCGCTGCCAATACGCCAGATTATGGCGCGAAGCCTGACCTAAACGCGCAAAATTACTGGTCTCGTACGCGCTCAAACCCAGCGCGGAGAATGCGTCCCACAGTAAATCGAATTGCCGACGACTATCTTCAGGCGCAATATCTTTCATTTCACCACGCCCACGACGGGCATGAAATTCCGTTCCTGGTTCATAGGTTAAATGATAGACCGATGCATGAGCGAGATCATGTCGGCGATACAATTGCAGATCTTGTCTTAACTCAGCGTCGGTTTGCCCAGGTAATCCCATGATGAGATCCGCCGACACCCGTGGCACCGCACGACAGGCCAGTTCGATCGCGCGATCGGCCTCTGTCGAACTGTGCACGCGTCCAAGAAATCGTAGATGATGGTCATGAGTCGACTGCACGCCCAACGACAAACGATTGACCCCATGCTCGGCAAAGATGCTGAATCGTTCGGCATCCGACGAACCCGGATTGGCCTCGCAGGTCCACTCATAATCGGGCGCCAGCAGCAGATGGCCGGCAAGCCCGGCCATCAAGCGCGCCAACAAAGCGCTGCCCAACATGGTCGGCGTCCCACCGCCAATGAACACCGTATCATAAGGTCCACGCGGTAGACGACGGACCTCAAGCAACAGCGCATCGACATAGGCGGCATGCTCAGCGTCCCGACCAGCAATCGAGTTAAAGTCACAATATGGGCATTTTGCCGCACAATACGGAATGTGCAGATACAAGTGACGGGGTTGCGAGTCATGGACCATTGGCCGCAGTAGGCAGCGCTTCTGCGCCTAGGCAACCAGATCACCGCAGGCGTCCCTTGCGCAAACGATGCCCGAGGATGCCCAGGCGCTAGTTGTCGGGCGCGTCTCGCTTTCTAGGCTGCCGCTCCACCCCCAGCACAGTCGGATTCGCATGGCGCTGCTCAATTGGTCGATGACGGTTCTTGGCTATCCCGCCCACGCGCGTGCGGCTTCGCGCGTTATTGGCCTGACGCACATGAGCACGCACGACGCGTTGCACTTCATTGAGGTGCAAGGTTTGTCGACCGGCTGGCTTCAGGTCGAAGGCTCACAACCTCAACTCGAACGCATCCGTGAGGGCACGCGCGTCGATGTCAATTTGCCGGAATTATTTGCCAGCAGCCAAATCGTTCAGACCGAAGGCGTCGCCAGCGGTGCGCTGACCTTCGTCGCTGCACATCCAAACCTGGGTAAGCCACCAGGCGATCGCACGTTGATCACCTGGGCAGAAGAACACCAATGCCCATGGTTAGAAGTCATCGACAACGATGTCAGCTATTTTGGTGGTTTGAACGATCAACACATTGAAAGTTTATTGACGTGGTTTCTTTCTCGCCGCCCAGCCGAACTCAACTGGCGTAAAACGACCATCGACCCACGTCTGGCCGCGCGCCTGCGTGCTGGTTTGTTCGACCATGGTTGGACTCGCAACCTCGAACTGGTCAAAGTTGGCCGTAAAATTTTCAGTGATTTGTGGGGCGGCGTGCATCGCAAATGTTTGCTCGAACACGGCACCATTCCTGGACCAACACAGGTACAAATTGGATTGCGCTTATGCCACGAAAATGGCATCTGGACGGGCAAAGATATTAGCGATCAACGCTGCGTACTCAGCGATGACACCGGCAAACTGACTCTCGGTTCGGGTTACTACAAACCATAAAATAAACCGCTTCGTGCTGACTTGTCATTGATGTAATTAATCGATCGAAAATTTTCGCCTCAACAACCACTGAGGACACCAACAAATGAATAAGGCAACCATTCTTGCCATCATTATGCTCTGTAAGTAGCGGTGTAAAATCAGGCCACGTTCGGATCAGTCGCAGCGGAGTAAAATCAGGCCAGCCGGTTGTGATTTCTCTGAAAAAAACCTCGGCG
>JAYVSL010000007.1:0-79773 GCA_043775355.1 Planctomycetota bacterium | reverse complement strand
GGAAGATTTTTGGGACATCGCCCCAAACTACACAAGTCCTGACGCGTTAACAGCTTCTATATTTCCACGGCAGGCGGGGGGGTAATGCAATCGCCCTGTTAGCTACCCAGTTGATATTAACTTTGTGATATAATTATGGTAACCAGCTCGGCCGCCGAGTCACCACCGCAACGAAGCGGAAACCAAGTCCGCGTTGGACTAAGCGTGACGAAATCTCGTTGATCGTGACTCTGCCACTGTCGATTTCAGTCGTGCTAAACAACGATAGTCGACGATTAAGTTCTTTAAATGTGAGCGTGGAATCCGCAGTGCTAAAAGGAACGATGAGTAAGTCGAGTTTGAGTACGGTGGTCTGCGTATTGGTTGCGCTATTTGTTAAGTCGGTGCATTTGATAACGCGAT
The DNA here is from genome assembly GCA_043775355.1 of Planctomycetota bacterium. Lineage (GTDB taxonomy): Bacteria > Planctomycetota > UBA11346 > UBA11346 > UBA11346 > BOG-1363. The sequence goes on along the minus strand of JAYVSL010000007.1, from coordinate 79,371 downwards.
ACCAGGTTCCTGGAATTGGCCTGTAAGCGAATAGTGGGTAATCGAGCAGGAGACTGACGGGAGAAGGAGGGGTATCGGACTGGTGGCCCTCCTTTGGCAAGGTGGTCGTGATGGTGGAGTCGGAATCAATAAATGGCGTGAACCCATCACCTTCGTATTCCTTCGGAGCCATGGCAATTCCGCCACCACCGCCACCAGCGTCGATACGAATTTCATCAATTAGACATGACGCAGCGAGCGACGAACGCGTGGTGTCTTCGGCTAACTTGCGCATGCGCATGCCACCCAAAAAAAGCGCGAACACTGAGACGAAGCCGATCATAAAAACGATCGTCGCTACCAGCAGTTCCGTCAGGGTGAAGCCGCGTCTGGACATGGGCGTGGTTGTAGAGGAGAACAGGGGTGATTGCCAGCGCTCATGCCCAGGTGCGGGTCGCAGCACACCGCTCAGCGTGGCGAAGTTCCAGCGATGGCTTGGATCAATGAACGATGGCGTTCGACCGCGTTCAAGCCGTGTACTTGGCATTCGATCAGGTGCAGGCCTGCGCTTTTACTCGCCAAATCCAGAGCTTTCGTCAGCGCGGCATCGTTGTCGACCGTGCTATAAACCAGCCCAAATTGCTCGGCCACGCCAGCAAAGTTGAGTCCGTGCGAAGTACGTACCAGCCGTTGATAGTGCGGCATCTGAGCAACGGCAAGGAAGTCGAAGATCCCGCCACCATCATTATTCAGCACCACGATCGCCCCGCGTCGCCACGGTTGCGGTGCCAGCGCTAAGGCCGGGAGATCATGCAGGCACGCGAGATCTCCGATCAACAACAACCCCGGCGCACGCAGGAATTCCAATTCACCAAGAAAAGTTCCCAACGTCCCGTCGATGCCGTTGACTCCGCGATTGGAAAAAATCGGGCGCTTGTTCGGTGAGCAATGCAGATTGCCGTAACGCACCGCCATGCTTGAGGCGAGATGCAGAAACGCGAATCCAGGATGATTGACCGCACGATACGCAGCCAAGGTTTCGCCCCATGGTTCGCTAGCGATGGTCGCGTTCAAGATTTGGCGGGCCGCTGATTCAGCCAGCTGCCAACGTGTACTCCATGCCGCATCGCCAGGAGCGCATTGTTCAGCGATAGCGTTGAGGTGTTCATCAACGTGACCGCGCAAAGCGATGGTCGCGCGCGCGAGAAAATCGACATTACGATTTTGCTCACACACCACCCACGGACAGTCTTGGCGGCCAAGCCATTCATAAACCGAGCGAGCCAACGGCGCTGAGCCGATTTGAATAATTAGCTCGACCGCTTCTTGGCCAAGCGAGCCATTTACCAGCGCATCAGCCGAACAAATAACCTGCGCTGAATTCGTCCGGCGCAGACCAGATGGCGCATCCGCTATCAGTGGAAATCCCGTTTGTTCGGCCAAACGCAGAGCAGCTTCCGCTGGTGGTCGGCCAGCTGCGCAACCAGCGACGATCACCCCGCGCAGACCAGGCTTTAACCACGGTTGTTTCGACAATGGTTCACTGTGAATAGCGTGATGAACTTGGGTGAAAGCGCCCTGACGTCCGTGCAGCGCATCCGTCGGAAGCGTTGGCGTGACCCACGATGAATCTGGCAATGGCGGCAAGGGATCACGCAACGGTACATTCACATGCGTTGGCCCATCACGCATTTGTGCCAAGCGACTAACTTGGCTGCGCAACGCGCGAAGCGTTGGCGCAGTCGCGGTTGGTTCACCCAACGACAACGATTGCCGCACGTAGGGAGCAAATACGCCACGTTGTTCCATCGCCTGTGGCGCACCGCAGGCGATTAATTCCCATGGCCGATCAGCGCTGATGATGAACAGCGGTAATTCCGCAGCATCGGCCTCAACCACAGCGGGCAGCAGATTCGCCACGGCACTGCCAGAGGTCACGCACACCGCGACGGCTTGGTGACTCGCTCGTGCCAAGCCGATGGCGATAAATCCCGCGCTGCGCTCATCGATATGGCTTAAACACGCCTCGCCGAATTGCGCATGCAGCGCATGAAGCAGCGGACTATTGCGGCTCCCAGGGCATAGCACGACGTGCTGCACTCCGGCGCGTTTGAGTTCTTCCGCGATGGCACGGCACCACAGAGCATTAAGGTTGGGATCTGGCACGCGCGGGAGTCTCAGCGTAATAACCGCCGGTGCCAGCATGACGTGTGTTCAGACGTGCTGCGACGGATGAAACTATAAAAAGAAAGCAGGCGCCGACATTCGTCGGCGCCTGCTTTCATCATCTTTCATTATCTGGCGTCATCGCGATTGCGTGACAGCGATCAGCTTACTTGCCCCAGGGCATGCCAGCTTTGATCCATGCTTCGAGAATCGCGACCTGCTCGGCGGATAATTTCTTGTCCTTTTTCGGCGGCATATTTTTGTCTTCGTCTTTCGATTCCCATTTGACCGAGGCGATAACGGAAGATTTCTCTGGGTGACCTTCTTCGACGATCTTACCTTCGCCGCCTTTGAGCCAGCCTTCGCGGGTGTCGAGGCGCAGCTTGCCCTTCTGCTTCTTCTCGCCGTGGCAGCCAGTGCATGATCCTTCGATGATGGGCCATACTTTGGACTTAAATACGTCGGCGGGATCAGCAGCGGAAATCGGGGCGATCATGCTGCCGAACAAGAAGGCAGCAGCGGAAAATCGGAGAACGTTGGCCATGGGTTCCTCAGGAAGGGTTGGCAGGGTTTGAAGGAGTTTGCGAGGGTGGCATCTGTCTCAAACTTTTTTTCCGCCGCAAGGAACACTTTTGTCAGGTTGTTGTTATGCCTTGGGGTTGTGGTCTTCTTCGCGCAAAACGTGGTCGATTGCCGTCAGGTCGCCACCGACCACCAGGACGAAACCGTTGCCGGTCAATTGAGCCCATCGCGTTGCGCTGTCGATTTTGTCGCGGGTGTCGACCGTTCCGGCCAAATGCGCGCCTTTGGCTTCGACGATGAGCAACTGTCCGTTGGTGAGTTCGGCGACAAAGTCGGGATAAAACCAGCGATTGCCATCCAATGGTGCGCGCGGCAGAGCGAAGCCGTGGTTTCCGGCGGGATTGCGTACCCAACGTTTTACTCGTGGATGACCATCGAGCGCAACGGCAACGCTGCGTTCTTCCGCCGAATCGAATGGCGCGACGAGCGCATACGCATGATGCCGAAAATCATGATCAGCGGTCCCATCGGTCGGGTAGGACGTAAAACGAAAATGCGTGCTGGCGTCGCTGGCTTGCACCTGTTCAGGAGCAAGTGCCCGCTGCGTAGCGATGCGGACAGCTTGCTCACGCAAATGGTCGAGGCGTTCACGCAATACCGTTGCGAGTCGCCAGCGGTCATGATCAAGATCGATCAAAGGCAAAGCGCGTGCGCCAAGCAAATGATCTAAAACTTGCGCGACCCAACCAGATAATTCATCTGGACGAATGTCATCCGCCCACAGTCGGCGTTCAAGCCAAGCACTTAGCGCAGCGCGCGTCGCAGGCGGACGTTCGCTGTCAGCAATGCTGATTTCCACGGCATTCCACGTGCCATCCGCGTCGAGGTCCAGTTCGGCAATTCCAGGCCCAGCCGCGCCTGGGTGATATTCGCCTGGTGACAATTGCGCAGCTTTTTTTTCCAATGGCCAATCATTGGCCAATCGATGGGTGTCGCGAAAGAACTCCCAACGTTGTGGATCAAGTGGATCGCGCACCAAGAAACGCGGAATTAAAAACGGCGGAGTAGGTTCCGTCTGCCACGAGGTATCTGGTCGATCAACGGAACGTACCAACGCGATGGATTCTTCTGCGCCGAAGCCGAGTCCGTCGATAAGGCATCCTCGCAGGGCTGAGAGTGCGTCATCAAATGCGGCTGCGACGGCAAAGGCATAACTCCGATTGAGTTCGGCGTGCGTGCGTAAACGTGCTCCAGGTTGACGCAGAATCCGTCCGACTAATTGCACCGCAGCGGTATCAGTGAAGCCACCGCGTAACGTACAAAGCACCGCCGCAGCGGGGCAATCCCAACCTTCTCGCAACGCTTCAACCGTAATGATCGTGGTGATAGGGCAGGTCGGATCGTTCAGATCAACTCCGTCTAAACCACGCTGATCACCGGTGGCGATAGCGATGGCTTCGGCGACTAAACCGCAGCGAGCGATCAGATATTCGCGCACCACTTCTGGAGTTAATGCTCCAGGATGACGTTTCGCTTCGGCTTGAATCAAAAGTAGTGGCCGCAGCGGCGTGTCATTTTCACTCGCAGCAATGCGGGCTAATTCAGCACGGCGTGCGATGGCATCGGCCAAGCACCGCTCAGGATCCGGATCGGTTGATAGAATCAGCGGTAATTTCAGTAAATGTTCTGCCTTGAGCGCACCGGCGTCAACGCGGATCAGCACATTCGATGGCCACGGTTGTTGCGCTGGAGTGGCGCTGAGTTCCAGCACAAATCCGGGCGCCAATCGCGCGAGCGTTTCAAACGACAGCGGCGTGCGGGCGTTATGCGCCTCATCGACAATGACGACGGGACGACGGCGGGCGATGACCTCAGCCAAGGTATGAGCGCCATCATCGCTGAGCGCGTCGCTGGCGACATAGACCTGTCGACCTTGCGGATCACCGATGCGGAATTGTTGAATGGTTGCGACCAGAATCACGCTGGTGGCGTGATACGTACTCGGCGGTAGGCGAAGCGCCTGAGCAACATCCACAATCCGTACGGCGCCAAGGCCGCCAAAACCGTCGATGCCGATGCTCAACGCCTGCGCTACCGCATGATCGTTGTCACGTAATTGTCGCAGCGTTTGTTCAGCAATAGCCGTCGATGGCATCAGCCACACCACCATCGTTGGCACACAGCGCAGGGCATGACCCGCAATGATTCCTGCTGCCGCAGCAGCTAATAATGTTTTGCCGCCACCGGTAGGAATCGCCAAGCAGACGCACGGCGCAGCGATGAGGGGAGCCGAACGATAATGCAGCGAATGGTCGTCAGAAAATGCCAGCGACGGATCGGCTCCGTCGGCTAACTGATCGCAAAAACGACGCAATCGAGTGAGTACGCGACGCTGAAATATTTTGAGCGTTATCGTCACGTCAGCCGCCGAGTGCAGCCAGCGCCTGCGGCAGCTGGCGGAAAGTCAGACGATGACGACGCAAATCGTCCTCACCAAGACGACACACCGCACCATAAATAATCCGTGGTCCATCGTGCGCTGCGAGTTTGGCGAGCATGGCCGGAGTCAGCGCATTGCGACTGGGGCCATCTTTATCGGGCAGAGTTCCACCCGCGAGCACGTAGACGGCAGTTCCATCTTTGCTCACGCCCAAGTAAGCGCGATCAGCGGTTATATTTGTGGACCACGTATTACCCGTCGCATGCCACCACACTAACGCAGCGAGTTCCGCGTACGGCAATTCTCCCAAACGCCCGTCGCTGTCGATTAATGGTTTCCCAAGTCGGTAATAGGTCCACGCCTCGCTCAGACCTCCAGTTCCATTTCCATCACTGGCGCGGCGTAAACGTTCGCGGGTAATTTTCTGACAGATATTGGGGCCGTCGTCCTGATCGCGCCCAAGTTGCACCAGAATACAGCGTCGCGCTTCGCCACCGATGGAGTTGAGGCGCATCACCGCGTGGCCAGTGGTGCCGCTGCCGGCGAAGGCATCGAGCACGGTGTCGCCTGGATTACTGCCGATGGTTAGAACACGTTCGATCAAGCGGAGTGGTTTGGGTGAAATAAATACGGCAGCGGAATCGCGGAAATCCATCAGTTGAACGAGTTCTTTCTTAGCTTCTTGGCTGTGGCCAACTTCGTCATAGGTCCACAAGGTTTGCGGCGTGACTCCTGCTTTCACCTCAGACAAAAAGCGTTTGATCGCCGGAACACTGTTGCCGTCACGACCCCACCAGATGCGTTTATCGCGATGCATGTCAGCCAATTTGGTGGCAGAGACGCGCCAATATGAACCTTTGGGCGGACCAGGAATGATTCGTCCACCCGGACAAGTCACCGCGTAGGTTCCTTCGCTGTACGAATTGCGCGCCGAAAGATCGCCCGATTTCCACGGACCGCGCGGATCTTTGTCAGGATTTTTGTAGGCTTTATCCTGCGCCGATGTTCGCGGCACCAAGTTCGGTTTCCACCGCCGTGCGTCCTTGGCGTAGACCACTAAATAGTCGTGATCATCACTGAAATGACGGGCGCTATTTTTAGGCGAATAAACTTTCTGCCAAATAACCGTCGCGATGAATTGCTCAGCACCAAATATTTCATCCATTAACAGACGCAGGGGGCCGATCTCGTGATCGTCAAGAAACACCCAAATACTGCCATCTTCGCTCAGCAATTCGCGCAACAACATCAGACGCGGATACATCAAGCACAGCCACTTATCATGTCGCGTCAGATCGTCGCGCCCGACCGCTTTGCCTAACCACGCGCGCATCGCCGGGCTGTTCACCGCGTCGTTGTAAACCCAGTTCTCATTTCCGGTGTTGTAAGGTGGATCAATGGTCACGCATTTGACCCGGCCTTGATGGCGCGGAAGCAGCGCTCGCAGCGCCTCAAGATTGTCACCTTCGATCAGCTGGTGACCGACCTCGCGACCAGCGATGGCCTGCGCGGGAACTGCATCCAATAAGCGCAATGGCACTCGACGATGCAGGTCGAGCACGGCTTCTTTTCCAATCCAAGTCATCCGTGGCATGGCCGGGCATCCTGGGTTGGTATCGAGATTGGCAATATGGGGGGCGATCGTGCATCGTCTCCGCTTCGTCATAAATGATAAACGGGTCGTCAAGGAGAGCAAAAAACACCAGTAATCACGCGATCTTTTTGTGCTCACATGAGGCGCGAAATCTTCCTGAGGCCAGAATATTTCGTGGCTGAGTGTCACCTTCCAGGGGGCGCATGTTCTCAGCTGGTTGTCGCTGACCAGCTCCTCGCTAGCGTCTGCTCCCATGTCTGTAACGCGGTTTCCTTCCCATGGTCCTGTTGCCTTGTTTGTCGTGTTGTCGGGTCCGAGCGGCGCAGGCAAAAGCACGCTGATGCAACGGTTTGTTGAGCGCCATCCGGATTTCGTCCGCTGTCTGAGCGTGACCACTCGCCCACCCAGGGGCACAGAGCGCGACGGCGTTGATTATTTTTTTGTTGGTGAAGAAGAATTCGCCGAGCGAGTTGAGAACAATCAACTACTCGAACACGCGCAAGTATTTGGCAAGCATAGCTACGGCACGCCACGTACATTCGTCGATTCACAACTCGCGACTGGCCGCAGCGTAATCAAAGACGTGGATGTGCAGGGCGCTTTCACCATTCGCGGAACTTTCCCAGGGGCTTTGCACATTTTCGTGGTGCCGCCTGATCGTGCTGAGATTGAGCGTCGTTTACGCAGTCGCGGCACGGAAACCGAAGAAGCCATCCGCCGTCGTTTGAATGAAGCGGATCGCGAACTGGGAGTGTGGGATCGTTACGATTACCTCATTATTAACCGCGATTTGGACCATGCCGTGAATGACCTCGCCACCATTGTTGCTGCCGAACGACTACGAGTTCGGCGCTGATTATGGATGACGCGCATTTAGTTTTGGCCATGCCACGACGGGAATTATTCCGTATTAGCGGTTTCACTCGTCAAATCGATTTGCAGATTTTGGCATCGCTCGCTGAAGATACGTGGTTTGCTGCCCCCGCCGCCTTGGCGAACAACTTTGATGCGAAAGAAGTGCGTCTCGGCGTGGTGGTGACGCGTGTGCAAGATGGCGTCGAACAAGTGTTGATTGATAGCCACGGAGTCGTCCTGCATTCCACGCCAATTCCGCCAGAGGTCGGCCATTTAGGTCCTGGTTTGGTCGCGCTCCGTCAACTCGCTCTGGTCGCAGGTCGCACGATGTTGGGCATCAGCAACGGCACGGTTGAGATGATCGGTTACTGCAACGACGACACCTTACCGGAATGCCGCCCATTTTTTCTGCTGGTCTATCGCTTGAAAGTGCCAAGCGAGGTCGCTTCTCCAGCAGGAATGAACTGGATTTCGCGCACGATTATCGGCGGCGTACCGCTCGATCCGGTCAGTGCGCTGGTCATTGGCGGTTGGTAATCGTCGGTTGGTGATCGTCCTGTTCGACGAGCCGATTTGACTCGCACTGAGAATCTCAAAGCCGCGGTCGTTGCGTCCTCGACTTGCGGTCCACAATCCCCGCCCATGCGATATCGCGATGCCGCCCACGTTGATGTGGGAAGTTTTTATGCCCGTAAACCGGAACTCGGCCACACCTATCGGCTGCTGGGATATGCCGCCTTGGTGGGGGTCGTGTGGCAGTGGCATCAGGCCAATGACGCCATGCTCGAACGCTTGCTGATTGGCCTGATTATTCTGTGGCTCATGGCGTGGTATCGCGTGGTTGGAACGCTGTGGCGTTCCAGCATTGTCGCGGCGACGTTGTTGTGTGCGACTTTGCTTACCATCCATCGACTGTGGCCAACAGGAGTCATCTCGTGACCTTTGCGCGCTGGGGCATTCCGACGCTTTTTTGGGCGACGGTGGTTTTGGGCTGGGGCGTGTGGTTGTTGCCAGAAGGTATTCCCCGCTGGTGTGGTATCGCAGTTGCCGCGTTTGGCTGGTTGTTCACCTTGGCATTCTTCCGTAACCCGCAGCGAACTCCGCAAGGTGACGAGCGCTGTTTAATTGCGCCTGCTGATGGCGTGGTGGCGGATATTACTGAGGTCGATGAGCCTGAGTTCTTGCATGGTCGCGCACTGCGTATTGGTATTTTTCTTTCGGTGTTCGACGTACACGTCAATCGTTCGCCGATCGCCGGTGAAATTGCTTATGCCAAATATACTCCGGGTAAGTTTCTTGACGCCCGTCATCCCGATGTGAGTCACGAAAACGAAGCTAACACCATTGGCCTTATCGCACCCGACAACATTGCGAGCGGGCTCAAAGTGCTGGTGCGTCAGCTAAGCGGATTGATTGCGCGACGCATTATTTGTACGCATGGCGTTGGCGATCGTCTGACGCGCGGCGAACTCTACGGTATGATTAAATTTGGCAGCCGAACGGAGGTCTGGGTTCCGCTGACCTATCCGCACACCGTCAAAGTGAAGATCGGCCAGCGAGTCAAATGTGGTGAGACCGTGATCATTGAATTGAATCACGTGACCGCCGGAAAGTTATCGTGAAGAACGCGAATCACCGATGAGCGACCGTCTGACCTCGATGCGCAAGCGCCTGCGGCGCCTCAAAACCTTGCCGGTACTGCCGACATTGTTGACGGCGGGCAATTTGGCGTGCGGCATCACCGCTATCTTGTGCGCCGCCCATAACTTGCTGGAGGCTGGCGCCTTCATGGTCTTTTTGGCGATGATCTGCGATATGTTCGATGGCAAGGTCGCGCGCATGACCCACACCGACGGACCATTCGGCGCGGAACTCGATTCGCTCAGCGACGTGGTCAGCTTTGGCGTGGCGCCAGCGATTTTAATGCATCGTTTTGTGTTGGGCGAACCGGGCGTATTTGATCACGGTCAACGTTTGCTGTGGTTTGTCACCGTTTTGTACCCGATCATGGCCGCTATTCGTTTGGCGCGTTACAATGTCGAACACAGCGACGAAGCGACGCCATATTTTCGCGGACTGCCATCGCCGGGCGCGGCGGCGTTGGTCTGTGCTTGGCTTATTTTGCATGCGCACCAACAGGTCATTCCTAGCCCGACGATTGGTGAGACCTACAAATATACTGGCTTGGAAAATCTTGATGCGTTCCGTTGGATCATCATCGCTTTGACGTTATTGTCGGCGCTGCTGATGGTGTCGACCATCCGTTTCCCACACGTTGGCAACACACTCTTTGGGCGTATGGGCTTTCGCACCATTATCATTGGCATGCTGCTCGTCAGTTTGTTGGTGGCGTTCCCGTATTGGTTCCTGGCGGTTTTGACCACTCTTTATGTGTTGTTTGGTTTGGGCATGGCGATTCCTGATATGTGGCGCAAATGGCGCGCCGGCCGTCATCCATTAGATGAACCAGAGGATGATGAAGCTGAAGACGTTGGCGTGTCCATGGATCGTCTTACGGAGGGCCACGGTCCTCGCCCTGGACGCTGATGGTCGCGGGCCAATTGCTGTGGCCTGGAGCGCGTCATCCCTATGCGCCAATGTCGGTGCGGGAACTTTCCCGATTTTTGCATGTCGCGGTCGCCGATGTCCAACGCTGGATCCAGCTGGGATTACCGCAAAATTCCGCTGGTTTGATCGATCTATTTACTTGTTCAAATTGGCTGTGTTGGGGCCACCTGGATGATTGCCCAACATTGGCGCGGCGCTGGCGCACCTACTTACTTTTTTTTGCGCCCTTCTTGGCCGGTGAAGATCGCCCACGTCACGTCACTTGGAAGCGCACTCAACGGCTTTATTTGCCCGACCTGCCCGACACAAAAAAAGATTCGCGTCACCTGACCTGGTGGACAGCCCGCGCGTCGCCCAGCGCGACACAACAGGTTGAGCGCGATGTACCGCCCAGCTTGTCTAGTTGCACCACCATCAGCGATGGCGATTGGTGGCGCGTGCAAGGAAATGTGAGCGAAACGGAACCGCACATCAGCATGGAATCACAGCTGCGATTGAGTCCCACTCACGTGCTCGATTATGACAGCGCGGAACAGCGAGAACTCGCCGCGCTGGTTGAACAAGTGGCAGCGGATTTCCGCTACGAATATCGTCATCATCAACCCTGGGAGTATCGCCAAGCGCTGTCGTCGAATGCGCTCACTAGGCAGCTGACTCCGCGCTGGGTCGGCAGTTGTCTTGATTGCGCTTTAGCCCTTGGCGTTCGTTTAAATGAACGCTCGCGTCCATGGCGATTGAAGGCGGGCATGGTCGCCGACAGCCGCATTGCGAATCCACATTTTTGGCTCGAAGCGCAAACCCTCGATGGCCAATGGGCGCCGCTCGATCCGACGCTACCAGCGATCGTCCGTATGGTGGGCGGTGATTGGCGTGCCGCCGTCCGAGCCTGGAGCGGAGCCTGCGATGCTCGCCGCGTAACTTTGGGGACGGTCGGCGCTGGACTGCCTGACATTCCAGGCGGCGCCAGCGTCGGTTCTTTAATGGGCGAAGCCGTAGTCGATGGAATAAATGCCTGGCCCTGCCTGGACTGGGTCTGCGGTGATTGCGAAGCGGATTTCACCGAGCTTTCGTGAGCATTTTTTTTTACGTTTAGGTCCACAACGCTCGGATGCCGAAATCGCGTAGATTCTTAGAACTGCTGATCCACAGGTGCTGCATTTGCATGATTAGACGCGAGAACCCTGGGTTGCAGCTTCCTTGGTGATGGCGTCAGCAATGCCGGTTTCGAACGACGCGACCAAATCCAATACTTCCGCGTACATGGTCTCGCGCAGCTGATCACGTTTTTCTAGTTTGAGGATCTTGCGGTACTCTTGTGCTTTTTTGCGAAAAATACTGACATAGATTTTATCAGTGTAGACCGCGTACTTGAAGTTGCCCATATCTACGTCGCGGCTCAAGGCGCTGGTGAACTGTTTGCGATAATTTTCTTCGACAAAAGCTGATTGCAGGAAGTCTTCGTCCCGTTGATTGATATATTTAGTGCCGCCACCAGTGCGTTGATTGATGGTGTCGATAACGATGTCGAGAATGGCTTGGCGCAACAGGCGTGCCCGCTCGCTTTCAACCAGCAACATCGATAGATTGAGGAAGGCTCGCAGGTCGAAAACGCCCAACTGGGGAGCCTTGCTGATGTCGACGAAACTGGTTTCGTCGACATCCCGGGCTCCAATCACCAAATTGAGTTCCTTCAAGCGTTTACCACCAACGACCTCATAGCCGTTCAGGCGCAACTCAAGGCCATGATGAGCCAGATAATTGTCAATCGTGCGAGGATCAACGCCGAAGAAGACGGCGATCTGTTCCTTCAACACCACCGACCGGCCCTCGAAGAGGATGCCGCGCATACCAACGGCCTTTTCGATCTCGGCCACGGCATAAGGATTGTTGAGGATATTTTGACGATCGACGGGCGAAGTGGTGAGATCGTTGGGCATCGGGCGCTTTCAGCGAATGCAGAGCGTGAGATCGTGTTGATCGCGACCTTGGCCATCGTTGGCGGTGGCCGTGGATACTGGCGACACCGATGAATTATGAATGTGCGTGATAGTGATGTAGACAATAGCGACCATAAAAAACGGTCGCAAATTATTCATGCGGTTTTACGTGGTCGGCCTCGGCGACCGGTGCCTGGGGTGGATGATGATGAGCGTGTTGCGGATCGGGGATCGCGGGTGGTGCCGGTGAGTTCGGCGACGATGGCGTCGAGGAGGTTCGCGGCGGTGGCGCGGGCGGTGGTGAGTTGGGTTTCCAGCGCGTCCACCAAGGCCATCAGTTCGTCCACTTTCGCCACGATCCGGCGTTGTTCGGCGAGGGGTGGGAGTGGGATTGCAAATCCCTTAATGTCGCCCATCGAGATATTGTCATTTGTGGAGTTCTTCACTTTCCGAATGACTTCTTGGGTCATTTCAGATCTGATAACGATGTCAATGTAGTTGGGATTCACGCCTTCCAGGATCTTGATCGCGGCAACTCGCTGATTCACGACCATCGGCTCAGGTAGCAATTTAACCAGATGGCTTTTACCAACGGTCCCACCAGTCATTGCCATCAAAATGTTGTTCTGGACGAGGCTGAATTTTTTCAAGTCCGGCGTAAATGGATGCCGAACGACTTTGTGGTCCTTAAAACCAAACTCATCGAAGTCCGAGATTCGCACGACCCGCGTTCCTTGGTCCGTGTAGTCTGTGCTTTTGAACGCGAACCCGCCGTTGATATCTGCGAGTTGGGTGAGTCGGTTCCAAATCCATCCATGCGGAATCTCGAACGAGGATTGGGCAACAAGCTCCTCGTCCGACTTGCTCAGTTCCCCCGCTGGTTCGTCGTTGGTATCTTGGGGGACAAGTTTGCCTTGGACGGCGAGGGTGAGGATGGATTTTCGTAAGTCTGAAGGAGAAATAGTGAAGGATGCATGGAAGAGGAACGGGAGGTTGGCCGGAGTGGGCGCGTCGGCAAAGCGGGCCAGCGCCGCGCGGGCGAGCGCGGCGTGCCGCGTTTCCCGTTCCTGCTGCTGCGCCTCCAACCGATCACACAACGCCATCAACTCATCCACCTTCGCCACGATCCGCTTTTGCTCGGCGAGGGGCGGGAGAACAATCTTTAAATCAAGAACGTCACTCCGCCCGATTCCTGGAATCGCGATGCCAGTTTTCGCATTTTGAAAGTATTCGGCGGCTCGCTTAAGCACAATATGCACGAACTCAGGGTCAGCACCCATTACACGAATGGCCATTAGCTGACGACTTATCGCCGTTAATTGATCGACAAGGACATTTGTTTTTCCAACGCCCGATCCCTTCACAGTAATAAGAATGTCGCCAGGAAGTGCGGTGACTTTTGGCTGATCCGTCCAGCGCGTTGGAATCGGACTCTTATCTCCGAAGTCTGATGGACCCGTAAGGTAAGGAATTCCCCGTCCAACTTCGTTATGCTCATTGCCCAGTAAGTGTTGTCCTGAAATTAATTCGATCACATCTCCTAAAGTGCATTCTTTCCACTCAGTCGAATTGGCATGGTATAATTTCCCAGTTGACGCTAACTCCAGCACCAGCTCCCGCATCTTCGCCACCGCATCGGGCGCGTCGGCGAACTGGTCGAACTTTTCAAAAAACGTTTCCAACTTCATTTGCCAGCCTTGGCGTCACGCGTCCATTCGATGAGTTTGGCGGTGAGCAGTTCCTTCGATGGCAGGTAAAGCTGGTATTCTTTGGCGTGAATGTTGGCGCCTTTGGGCAGGGTCAGTTTGACGATGGCGTCTTTTTTTTCTTTGCACAACAGCAGGCCGATGGTGGGCTTTTCTTGGGCCAGCTTCACGTGGCGGTCGTAGTGGTTCACGTACATCTGCATTTGACCAAGATCTTGATGAGTGAGCTTGTCCAGCTTCAAGTCGATGACGACGTAACAGCGCAGGAGCCGGTTATAAAACACCAGATCAAGGAAGTAGTGATCGCCGTCGAAGGTAAAGCGCTTCTGCCGTGCTTCGAACAGGAAACCTTTGCCGAGTTCGAGCAGGAATTTTTCGAGGTGAGAAATCAGCGCAGATTCTAGATCAGACTCAGAATAACTGGCGCGTTCATCAAGCCCGAGAAATTCGAGCACGACCGGTTCTTTGAACAGGTCTTCGGGTTTGGTAATGATGTGCCCCTCACGGGCGAGACGTTTGATTCCGGCTTTATTGCGGCTGAGGGCGAGACGTTCGTAGAGGCAGGAGGCTTTCTGGCGTTTTAATTCGGACAGCGACCAGCTCTCGTTGGTGGACTCGATTTCATAAAAGCGACGCTCGTCAGGGCTTTGGACGGAAAGAAGTTCGACGTAATGAGACCAGCTGAGCGTGAACGGCAAGCTTTTCGGCTTAGGAGCAGTCAAAATCGCAGACAGTGTCTGCGATTTCCTTGTGCGGGGCAATTTCGCAGACGGTGTCTGCGCAATCGTGGTCGATCCCAATTTTTCAGAAGGCGTCTGAAAAATGTGAACTCGCTCCTGCCAAGTTAGGTAAAAGCGCCGCATATGAGAGAGATTCACTGGTGAAAAGCCTCTCCCGAATTCCTGTGCGAGCCGGGCCGAAAGCTCCTTCAGCAGTTCAGCTCCATACCCCGCCCGCTTCTCGCCCTTCTGCTCATGCTCCACGATGCGGCGGCCAATCTCGAAATTCGTCATCACCTGAAACGTATCAATCACCGACGCCACGCCCCGGCGGGCGGACTGGATGAGCTGGCGCACCTCGGCGACAAGCGGAGTGAGGCCGTCGGCTTTCACTTTGGCGGGCACGGTTTTCTTCGGGGCCGTGACTTTCTTTTTCATCGGGTAAGCGCCTCCATCAATTGGGCCTTCAACAGCCCACGCGTCGTGGCAATTTGCGCGAGCAACTTTTCGTACTCCGGCAACAAGTGATCGACGTCGCCTGGGCCGGTGTCGGAACTATGCGGATTCTTCAGGTCGAGGTTGAAATTTCCCGCCTTGATGGTGTCGATCGACACGCGCCACGCCTGCTCATTTTCCACCCGCGATTTGAAGCCGTCTTTTTCCGTGCCCCACCACGCACGCTCGCCTGCGAATTCTTCGATACGAATCGGCTTACCCTTGTTGTAGCTTTTAGCCCCAGGCGGATACGGATGTTCGTAGTACCAGATCTCTTTGGTCGGTTGGCCGGACTTGGTGAAGAACAACAGATTGGTGCGAATGCCGGTGTAGGGATGGAACACGCCGTTGGGCAGACGCACGATGGTGTGCAGATTGCATTCCTTCAGCAGTTCTTCTTTAATGCGGGTCTTCACGCCTTCGCCAAATAACGTGCCATCGGGTAAAACGAGTCCGGCCCGACCGCCGGGTTTCAATAATTTCATGATCAAGATCAGAAACAGATCAGCGGTTTCACGGGTGCGGAAATCGGCGGGGAAATTCGCTTCGATACCGTCTTCTTCCATGCCGCCGAACGGCGGGTTGGTGACGATGCAATCGACTTTTTCTTTGGGGCTCCAATCACGCAGCGGACGAGCCAACGTATTATCGTGGCGCACATTCGATGGCACGTCGATGCCGTGCAGCATCAGATTGGTCATGCACAACACGTGGGGCAGGTGCTTCTTTTCGATGCCGCTGAAACACTCTTGAATAAACTGCTCATCGGCCTCGGTCTTGGCCTGTTTGCGCAGATGTTCGATAGCGCAGGTCAAGAATCCGCCGGTGCCACACGCAGGATCAAGAATCGTTTCGCGCTTCTTCAAACTGGGATTGACCTGTTCGACAATGAACTGCGTCACCGCACGCGGGGTATAGAATTCACCGGCATTGCCCGCTGATTGCAAGTCTTTCAGCAGCTTTTCGTAAATGTCGCCGAACATATGACGATCATCGGACGCGTTGAAATCGATGTCGTTGATGGTGTTGATCACCTGCCGCAACAACGTGCCATTTTTCATATAGTTGTTGGCATCAGCAAAGGTCATGCGGATCAGGCTGCCGATTTTGTCACTGCCCCCAGTCATGTTCTGCAATTTGGGCAGCAGCGTATCGTTGACGAAGTCGAGCAGCGCGCCGCCGGTGATGCCCTCGGCATTCGTTGCCCAGGTCGACCAGCGCAGATGCTTGGGAATCGACGATTAGAAATCGTCGCGCAACTCGGCGAGTTCTTTCTCGCGGTCATCAAGAATTTTCAGGAAGAACAGCCACGCCATTTGCTCTAGCCGCTGCGCATCGCCGTACGTGCCAGCGTCCTTGCGCATGATGTCTTGGATGGATTTGACGACATTGGAAACATTGGACATGGATTAGGCTGCCGGTGGGTAAAGGGCGTTTTCGAGGTCACGAATGGCTTTGAGGTAATCAGCTTTTCCGCCGAAGATCTTAAGAATCTCTAGCGGGGTTCCGAAGGTACGCAGTGGATCGACTTTGAGAATATCCATCGATTCGACGCTGCTGATGCCCGCATCGCAGAACTTGTCGAGCAAAGCCGACAGCACTGCGCGGGCCTGAGTGCCGTAGCGTGCAAAGACATCGCGCTTCTGCACTTCGGCGGCGCGTTCACGCCGAGTCAGCGGCGGGCGGTCATAGGCAATATGACAGATCAAATCGAAGGCGTCGTAGTCACGACCCACCGTGGCGGCGACTTCATCCAGGAAGACACCGTGCGTGGCCAATTCATCGAGTACCGCCTGTTTACGGTCGGCGGTCTGCCAGCGAGTGAGGAACGCATCCAGATTGGCGAAGGTGCCGCGAATATTGCGGCGGGTGTAATCAACCAGCGATTCGGTGATCAATTGACCGTTGGCGTCGAGGTACTGCACGCGTTCGGTCGCAATGGTGACAGCGACATGATCAACCACGTAACGTGTGGTTCCCGGCCCGGTGCGAGTTGGCATGTGTCCGGCAGCGATTTCGGCGGCGCGACGAGTGGCGGCTTCGTCCGGGGTTTCTGTGCCATCATCCCCGTTGTCTGGTGGCACCAGCGTCTCGCCATCTTTGGGTTCGTAGATTTGCACCGGATCGCCATCAAAATCAGGGTCGGCAAACAGCGCGGTCGCCTGTTTGAAATCCATGATGGTGAAGAACAGCTTGTCGTAATCTTCGCGCACACGGGTGCCGCGACCGATGATTTGTTTGAACTCAGTCATCGATTGAATGCGTTGATCCAGCACGATGAGCTGACAGGTCTGCGCATCGACGCCGGTGGTCATGAGCTTCGAGGTCACCGCGATCACCGGGTAAGTCTTTTCAGGATCGATGAAGTTATCGAGCTGGGCTTTGCCTTCGTCATTATCGCCAGTGATGCGCATAATGTATTTGGGGTTATCGGCAGCTAAATCGGCGTTGGCGTTGACCAACGCTTGCCGCATACGTTCGGCGTGATCGATATTTTCGCAGAAGACAATGGTCTTGTGATAACGATTGGTGGCCTTGAGAAAGGCGGTGATTTTCCCCGCGACGACTTCCGTGCGCTTGGTCAAAATCACTTGGCGATCAAAGTCGCGAGCATTGTATTCGCGATCAGGAATGACATTGCCGTCGCGATCGGTTTGGCCTTTTTCCGGACGCCAGCCGTCGAGGTCTTTATCCAAGCCGATGCGAATGACTTTATATGGCGCGAGAAACCCGTCGGCGATGCCCTGTTTGAGTGAATACGTATAAATGGGATCGCCGAAGTACGCGATGTTAGAAATTTCCGTAGTTTCTTTCGGGGTGGCAGTCAAGCCGATCTGCGTTGCCGAGGTGAAATACTCCAATACCTGACGCCAAGATGCGTCATCGGCGGCGCTGCCGCGATGGCACTCATCAATAATCACCAGATCGAAAAAATCAGGGCTGAACTGTTTGTAAATGTTGGCGTCTTCATCGTTGCCGGTGACCGCTTGATAGAGCGCGATGTAAATTTCGAAGGCTTTATTGACCTGTCGATTGGTAATCTTGGTCAGCGCCGTGCCGAAAGGGCGGAAGTCGTTGGTCTTGGTTTGGTCAGCCAAAATGTTGCGGTCGACGAGGAAGAGAATGCGCTTACGCGCGCCGGATTTCCACAAGCGCCAGATGATCTGAAAAGCGGTGTAGGTCTTTCCGGTGCCGGTGGCCATGACCAACAACAAACGCTTCTGCCCTTGAGCAACAGCGTCGACCGTGCGGTTGATGGCGACCGTTTGATAATAGCGCGGGGCCTTGCCCGAGCCGTCGTCGTAGTAGTTCTGCGTTGCAATCAGTTCCTGTTTCGGCGTCAGGTTTTTCGCCGCGCAATAGCGAGCCCACAATTCATCAGGCGACGGGAATTGATCGAGGGGAATTTCGCGTTCGACGATGCCCTTCTTCGCCGTGAGGTCGTGTTCCAGAAACGCATCGCCGTTGAGCTGTAGACAAACGGAATGTCGAGCGCCAGGGCGTATTCCAAGGCCTGCTGCATGCCTGCGCCGACCGAATGGTTGTTGTCCTTAGCCTCAATCACGGCCAAGGGGCGATTGGGACGATGGTAGAGAATATAATCCGCGCGCATCTTGTTGCCGCGTGTTACCAACTTGCCACGGACCAGAATGCGGCCATTGGTGAACGAGACTTCTTCACGTACCTGTGTGGTGAGATCTCATTTTCCTGGAGCGATGATCGCTGGGGTGATGAACTGGGTGCAGATGTCGCGTTCGCTGAGGACTTTTTTACTCATCGAATTTTCGGCTGACGTTGTTGGTTGATGACTCAGCGCTCATCGGGCTCGGGTAGAAACCACGTCGGCTGAACCTAACTATCCAGCCATGGCTCATGTGGGTCTCCGGGCGGGAGACTATAGAAGGCCACGGAACGCGCCACCGCCTGGCCCGCAGGAATGATGACGCGTGGCCACTGTCGATAGAACATCGATTCTTCTTCAACGCGAAGGGATGAAGCCGTGGTCGATGGAATGAATGCCTCGCCCTGTCTCGATTGGCTCTGCGGTGATGGCGAAGCGGATTTTACCGATCTTTCGTGAATGTCGGTCCGTTCAGCTCCACAACGCTCGGATGCCGAAATAGGCTGTATCTTTGATTCGTCGAATGACGGATTTGAACCATGGCGCACTGGGGTCGGTGCAGAACGTCATACTTAATTGGATGCGGGTTTGCTCTGGTCCTAGGCCGGTCACGCGATGCAAAACGTGAGCTCCTTCAAATACGACCAAAGTGTTGGGCGGAGTTGGAATGATTTCTTCCACTCCATCGATGCGGGCTTGTAGGTGAGCGGAAGAAAGTCCGCCGTGCACGCGATCTTCATTCATCAGACAAAGCAAAACAGTGAAATGACGACCGCGATAAAAGTTATGATCAAAGTGCCAGCCGATGTGGTCGCGTGGTCGATCATAAACCAGCAATGAACAAGACGACTGATCGTGCAAAGGAGTCATCATCACCGGGACGCCGACCAAGCCTGAAACCAGATCACGCAAAACATGTGATTGATAAAACGCCACTAATTCAGGCGCAAGTCGGTGCAAGTGTTCGTAACTCATGGTGCCGCCTTGCTTGTGCCCAGGAATATAACTGCGTTCATCCTGGCGCGTGTCAGCGACGACGGTGCGCAGGTGTTCAAAAATAGGCGTAGGCAGCAATCCGTTTAAGCTGACTAAACGACGAGAAAAATACGGGAGAATCTCGGGCGGGGTGAACCATTGCTCTGCACCCGTCGCGACGCGTCCGACGAAGTGGTTCTGTTCTTGGCGTAGCCGGGCATAGACGATTTTCTGGCGCCAGCGCAGGCTCAGCAATAGCAGGAGTAAACCAGCGATCGGAAATGAGAGTGCGAACGTAGTCATGATCGTTTTCTCTATCATGGTTTTAGCTCACATGGAAGATCATTTATTCAGCGATAAATCTTCATCAAATCTCATTCTATGTCCGATGTCCGATGTCTGATGTCCGATGTCCGATGTCGGAAGGCACTGTAGTTGTCCGTAGCCCTTAGCGCGTAGCCGGTAGAACGTAGTTCGTCCGCCTGCGAAGGCTTTCGCAGGTCCGGGTCTTTCGAACATCAAAACCTTTGCCAATCTCCGAAACTCTCGCCTAAGGAACTTCACGCATGCGCATCACCGTTCTTGGACTTGGCATTATCGGCAGCGTTTGGGCACGTCATTGGACTGCTGACGGTCATCAGGTCCGCACGTGGAACCGCAGTGCTAAGCCTGATGCGCCTGGTTTTACTGCGGATTTGGTAACGGCAGTGCGCGATGCGGAACTCATTGCTATCGTGGTTGCAGATCCGCCAGCGGTCGCGTCGATCTTAGAACGCATCATTCCGGTGCTGACTTCCGGGCTGGTGGTTGCTCAGCACAGCACGGTGGGCGTTGATGACACCGCAGCGTACGCGGCTGCGGTTCATGGGCGTGGTGCGGCGTATCTTGATATGCCGTTTACCGGCAGCAAACCGGCGGCAGAGCAGCGACAGAATGTTTTTTTCGTTGGTGATGATCACGCGGTATTGCCACGAGTTGAGGTGGTTTATCGCGCGTTGGCCAAGCAACTTTTACCCATTGGTCGCATCGGTCAGGCCAGCGCCATCAAGTTGAGTTTCAATCTGCTAATCGCTAATCTTAACCAAGCGATGATCGAATCACTTGAGCTCGCTCGTCGATCAGGCATTGACCCAGCGGCGTGGTTCAACGCTCTTGATTATAACGTGGCTAAGTCCGGACTCGCCGATCTGAAGAAGCCTAAACTTTTGAGCGGTGACTTTAGTCCGCAATTTTCTATTAAGCACATGCATAAAGATTTGCGTCTCGCCTTGCGGCACGCTGCCAGTCTTGGTTTACGCCTCGATGAAACCGCAACCGTTGAACGTGCGTATGCGGCGGCGGCAGAACAAGGGCTTGGTGAACTAGATTTCTCAGCGCTGTTGAAGATCGTTCGTCAAGGAAACTGAAAGGCGTCTATTTCCCCTCATCCGGCACGACAAATCTGAAGCCGACAAAGTTGAGCGTTGCAGTGCTTGGAAGCCCCAGGCGAGTGGCGCTGCGACAGCGTTCAGGTGGATAAAACCAGCATCCACCGCGCGCGAGGGTGAGTTCACCAACCGTCGATTTTTCGACTTGGCCGCTTTCGGCATAGGGCGAATGACCATCCCAATGATCGCTGCACCATTCCAGAACGTTGCCATGCAGGTCGAAAAGTCCGAAGCGATTGGGCGCCAGTTTTCCCACGGGCTTTATGCCAAGTTCACCATCGGCGACATGTTGAGCGACCCAGCGCAGCGCAGCAGCGTCAGCCTCGTCCTCAGGCGTCGTGCGCCATAGCTGCACTAAATCTGGTGGCGCCATGAGGCCTTGTTCAGTGGGCGTTGGTTTGGCGGAGAACGGGCCAGTGTCGCCTGCGCGGCAAGCGTATTCCCATTCGTGTTCTGTCGGTAATCGCGCGCCAGGAATCCCGTGCTCGGCGAGTTTGGTGCAGAAGGCCTGCGCTTCTTCCACAGAGAGTCCTTCGACCGGCAAGTTCACCCCTTGGGTGCTACTTGGATTGCTGTTCATGATTTTTTGGTAGAGCCCTTGGGTCACTTCAGTAGAGAGCATCCAGAAGCCGTGCGACATGGTTACTTGATGACGGTTTTCCCACGCTTGTCGTCCAGCTTCATCTGCTGGACTACCAACATAAAATGTTGCTGGCGGGCAAAAGCGTAAGCGCACGGCATGGGAACCGATGGTAACATCGGCGTAGCGTCCCTGGCCATCAATACTGATGGTTTTTGCCCATGGCAGCTCGTTATTTTCTTTTGGTTTATCGCCGAAGGACATTCCCTGCATCGAATACCAGGCAAGGTAGAGAATTCCAATCACCACTAAGAAAGCGATAATTTTGAAAACGTTGGGATCGATTCCTTGCGCGCGCGTGACGGTTTTTGCGCTATTTTGTTTGGCCCCGGCGATCATTGCCGCAGCGATTTCGCCCTGCGATGAAATCGCTTTGGGCGCCGTTGGGGCGAGCGCAACAGCGGCGGAATGAAGCAGCCGTTGGCCACCGCGTGCGCGCTCAAGATCTTCCAGCATTTCTTTCGGGGTTTGGTAACGATTATTTCGATCTTTCGCCATCGACTTGGCGACGATCGCCGCAACCTGTGCCGGAATGGTTTTGTCGTGAGTACGTGGATCGGGCGGCGGCTCGGTCATGACCTTGTGGGTAATGACGTAGCTGGTCTCGCCGACAAACGGTTCGACGCCAATCAGCAACGTGTAAAGGGTTGCGCCGAGTGAGTAAATGTCGGCGCGAATATCGAGGTCAGCGACGCCCTTAATCTGTTCTGGCGACATATAGCTGGGCGTGCCCCAACTGCTGCCGGTCATGGTCATGCGATCTTCACCATCGGCGGCGCGCGCTAAACCAAGGTCACCAATTTTTGGCGTGCCATCGCGATCGAGAAAAATGTTGGCGGGCTTGATATCGCGGTGCACCAGTCCCGCTTCATAGATCGCCTGAAGTCCTTTCGCGCAGCCGCTGATCCAACGCAATGCGTCATCGACGGCAATGTGTCCACGGCGTTTTATCAATTTATGTAAGTCGCCACCGGTCACTAATTCCAGCGCCATATACATAATGCCATCGACTTCACCGGCGTCATAAATAGCCACGACGTTGGGGTGGTCGACCTGCGCCATGGCATGTGATTCGCGCAGGAAGCGTAAATTAAAATCGGCGCTATCGGCAATATTTGGTTTTAATAATTTGAGCGCGACCTTGCGTCCAAGGGTGGTATGTTCGCCTTCAAATACTTGCGCCATGCCGCCGCTACCAAGTGGCTTTAAACGTCGGTAGCCACCAATCACTTCTGGGATGGGACGCGGTGCAGGCGCGATGCTTACACCCAGGTGCAGCGCGATGGTTGACAGTGTTCCTTGTGTCGGTGCTAAATCTGTCGGCACGGTCGCGTGCGGTTCGAGTGGGATGGTCGCTTGTTCGCTTATTGGTCGCGCCGCGTTTTCGACATGGGACTTTTGAGCATGGTGAATTTGGGGATCTACTGGTGGCGAGGTTGATCTGGTGGCATCGGGCCCGGTGGGAACGGTGGGAATTTCGCGAGTCGGTTTCAGGTCATGGTCGTCAGCAGTCATGGCTGAGTTATGACATAGTTTCACCCCGCCTGCCAGTCACCGCCTGGGCGTCAGTCGTCTTGGATCTGTTCGCTGATCCACCGTGTTATCCCTGCGTGGAATCGCTGAGCCGTTCTTTGGCAAAGAAATAAGGCAGGGGACTATGGGTTGCAGAGTATCGGGCACGAACAACAGGATCGTTCGGCGATGTCGCGTACAAAACCGAAGTTCATCACGGCAGAAATTTGCGTTAGGGCTGTGACGAAGCATCAGCTTCTAAACCGCGACTTTAAACACCAACTTGCGGTATGACACCGAAGCATCCCCAGGATTGCAGCACGGTTTGTGCGCGTCTTCTGGCCAGAAAATCGCAAATTCTTGTGGACGCACCATCAGTCGTGTGGGCAAATCTGCTGGTTGCTGATAAAAACAAATATCGTTGTCCGGTTTGAAATCTTCACCAAGAGTAAGCGCCGCACGCGGCATCCATTCCATGATTTCCGGGCCTTTCAAATTGATTTGGATGTCGATGTAGCGGCGATGCGATTCAAATCGTTTATGCTGAGCGACGATGGTGGGACCGGATTCGACGATCACGAATAAATCGTCGCCTTGGATGGGATAGCGACCATCGGGTTTGGCGAGGTGTTCCGGCTGCTGGCACCAAGCGAAAGCCAAAGGAAATAGCGGATGCAAATGTTGGTAACGCTTCGCGTTGGCCAAGGTGTCGTGAATCATGGCGCGGCGGCGGGCTTAGCTGGCTGTGAATTGATGAAGGCATCGAGCGCAGCGATGCTTGCGAAGGCCGTTTTACCGACGTCCATATTGGGAATGCGAATACCATAAGAGCGTTCGACGATGACGGCTAATTCAAGAGCGTCGATACTATCCAAGCCAAGTCCTTCGCCAAATAAAGGCGCTTGCGGATCAATATCGGCGGGCGTGATGTCCTCCAAATTCAGACCAGAGATAACATGTTGGGCTAAGCGTTGCTGGCTCTCGTTCATCGTGGTCACGGTAGGGCGTCACCTCATCACGCAAGGGTGACGAGGTCTGTTTCGCTCTTGTCGAAAAAACACGATTTATACAGCGGTCCACCACTGTGCATGGGCGACGTGTGGCGGACGATCGGCTTCAATCCAGGCGATGAGCACACCGGGAATACCATCGGCTAAGAGATCGTGAGCTAATGCTTGGACCATTTTCTCATCAGCGCCATGGACGCTCATCCCAGGTCCACGTACGCCCAGGCGAATACTTGCCTCGCCAATCGGCGTGGTTGGTAACGTATACGGGAAACGCTGCGGATCGACGGCTCCTGCGTGTACCGCTTGATCATGGAGGCGATCGGAAGCAGCTGAGCCGCTGTGCGTCGCGAGCATCAGTGCGCAGTCCGCAGGTAATGGTCCAAGAAGATGTCCGAGCGCGACGAAGGCGCGACATGCAAGATCCATGCGTCCCCAGTTGGCTTCGACCCGGCCAAGGACACAGCGAGCAGAAAGACGTGGCAGATGGTCGTGGTCGCCGGGTTCTTTCCACACGCCGTGATCTTGGATATCGCTGATCCTTTGACGTTGCCAGCCTTTCGCGTCGAGTCGCGCCCAGGCGGAAAGTTGTGGCGTGCAAACACGTAATTCGGATGGCGGCTGTGAGCCCAATACCACTGCGCCGTTAATGCCGCCAAAGCCAGCATTGGCCATTAGGATGGCTCCGGGTGCGAGTGCATGCGTCCCAGGTGTCAGCAGCTGAATAGAACCGGCACATCCGACGAGTTGGAGATTCGCGCAACCAGGCGTGCGGTCGCGTTGTCGGATGCGAACTGCCAGTGCGAGCTCGCTGACACCACAGGCACCAAGGCTGTGACCGAGCATTCCTTTAAAACCAGTTACCGGCGTCTGTGCGCAAACGCTGACATATGCCAAGCTTTCGCTGTCATCATTGTAGCGGGTGCCGGTGCCGTGTCCGATGACGAGTGCCGGATGGTCAACCTTCGCGCGATGAAGTGCGGAGCGTAACGTGCGCGCCAGACCGCTTCCATCACGAGTTGGTCCGGTGAGATGATTGGCGTCCATGCCGCCAGCCCAACCTTGTAAAAACAAAGCGGAATTGATGGAGTTATCGCTGTGTTCAGATTTTTTCCCTCGCTCTGGTTCCAGTACTTTTTCCATCACTTTTTCAATCACGACAGCGGCGATGGTTTCACCTAAACGTAATCCCGCACGCTGCGCATCGAACGGGCGACAGCGCAGCGGATCAATGGCTTTAAGCGCAGCGAATCCTTCGCGAATAAATGGCGTTATACGATCGGCTCCAATGACGACCACTCGTCGCCAACGTCCGGAAAGAATTCCACGAGCAGCGACCGCAAGCGCGAGGGGGCCGCTGGCGCATGCGCCGCTGATCGCAAAGCCGTTTGTGCCGAGCGCCACAGCGAGCTGCTGCGCGACCCATGCTGGCCCGCCGTCGCCAGTGAAATGTTCGCCTGATAAATGTGCACACCAGCGAGCCAGATCGCCTTTGGTGGTGGCCACGATTACGTGATCCACAGAAGCTGCGCCGAGGGCTTCACGCGCTACGGCCAGCATTAGGGGAATAAGCTCATCGTTGAGCACAGCGGGATCGCCATGGCCATCATCGAGCGCATGTAATGTTTGCGTCAGATCACCGTGGGCGCTACGCAGTGCGATACCGGAAATGCGGGGCATCGTGGCAGAGTCGCGTGCAAGTATCCGGTCGCAAGGTTGTGCTCATCGGTGCTTGTCAGCGATGATGCGTCATCGCATTTGCTCGTAACGTTGATACGAGGACGAACCTCCCATGACGGCGTTCGAGTCTTTGCACGGAAATACTGAACACCATCGCAGCGGTCAGCCGTCGTCGCCCATTGACTGGCGCAGCGGTCCGCCTTTGCCGAGCGCACGTCCAACGACGGTTCCTGAATTAATCGCGGATTGTCTGCGACGTTTTCCCACCGCACCGGTGGTGAGTGACGGTAATCGAACAGCGACGTGGAGTGATTTGAATGCCTGGTCAGCACAGGTCGCAGCGGCTTGGTCAGCGCATTTGCCTGTCGGTGGTCGTTGTGCCATTTTGGTTGGCAATGGCTTGGTACATTTGGTGGCGGAGTTGGCGTGTTGGCGTTTGGGCGCGGTTGCCGTGCCGATTTTTTTGGGGTTTGGCGCGCAACGAATTGCCGAACTGCTGATGCGAGTAGAACCGCAGATAGCGGTGGTAGACGATCCACAGATCGCGCAGGCGGTGCCAGTCAGCATAGTAAAACAATCCTCAGTCGATCTGTGGTCGGCGTCATCTGGTCATCGCCAGCGCAAAGATCGCGTGGTAAAAGCAGATGATCCCTGCGTTATCCAATTCACCAGCGGCAGCACCGGCGTGCCGCGTGGCGTGATTTTGACGCATGATAATCTGGCGAGTCAGCAAGCGGCATTCGGACTGCATTGGCCAGAAATTGGTCCGGGCGATCGACTCGCCGCTTATTTACCGTGGCATCATAGTTTCGGCGGCTTGGCTGAGCGATTGTGGTCGTTGTGCCGTGGTGCGCACCTGACCGTTGTTCCTGGCGGTGGACGCGATCGGCAGCGACTCATCACCACCATTCGTGCGGTAGCACCGACTGTTTTTTTTAGCGTTCCAAAGATCCACGCGTTGGCGGCGGCGGAGAATCTCTTCGTCCGCGGCGGCTCGCTGCGCTGGGCCTTTACAGCGGGCGCGCCAATGCCGGACGATCTACGGCAATGGTATGCACAACGAAACATTCCTATTTGTGAAGGTTGGGGCCTGACGGAGACCAGTCCCAGTTGTACGTTAACCCGCCCAGGAATTGGACGTGAAGGAATCGTTGGCTGGCCGATCGCCGGAGTAACGGTCGGAGTGAGGCAAGGCGACGGGCGAATTCTGGTGCGTGGTCCTAACGTGATGGCTGGTTATTTTCGTCAACCGACGCCGACTTTATGTGATGGTGTATTGGATACGGGAGATCTCGGTGCGTGGAGCGAGGGTGGATTGCGACTGCGTGGACGTGCTGATCACCAGTTAAAACTGGGCAATGGCGAGAAAGTTTGCGCAGCAGCTTTAGAGGCAGCGCTGCATACTCATCCGGCAATTTTGCATGCAGTCGTGGCAGCAGAGCCTGAATTAATCGCCGTGATCGAAGCGCAAACGGGCCGTGCATCAGCAGAGATTTGGGCGGCAATAGACGCGGTAAATGCAGCACAAGCGGTACCCTATCAGCGCATCACCGCGCTTTATATCATGCATCAACATATGAGCGTAGAAAACGGTATGCTGACCGCGTCGCTGAAAGTCTCTCGTGGGCAAGTATTAGCGGCGTTTCGTCGTTGGCGCTGCGATGGAGGTCCGGCTTTTGTTCGCTACGAGAGTAACGTAAATTAGGTCGTTGGTTCTGGCACATCCGCTGGCGCTAGACTCAGATCTTCGAGGGCAGACCTGAGATCGGGAAAAATGCGTAACATTTGTACGAGACCGACGATTTGCAGAACCCGGTTTACTGGTTCGGAAATGCGAAATAAACGTAACTGAATGCGTTTGGCATGCGCCGCGATGCTGGCTAATCCCGAGGTATTGATGTAGGTAAGTGGGTGGCAATCCATAACCACGCCCAAGAGCAAACTTGGATCTAAACCCGCAAAAGCGTTACCCATGACTTCACCCGATTGGCTGTCGATTCGTGGGGGAAAATCGAGGTGATGAATTAAATTTCCGTGGGTCAGGACATAAGCATACGGACCATCGATTTGTCGACCAATCGGACCAATTTTTGCGCGTTCAACTTGCGCTTCTATCGCTTGGCCACGATGTCGTAACATGCCGAGCGTACGGACGAGCGCTTTTGCTGCAGAAACGGCGGCGATTTCGTTACTGGCAACAGTATTGACTTGAACAGAAAAGAGCGCCGCGCTGCGATCATCGCTCAAGCGGTAGGGCATCACGACTGGAATATCGAATAGCGGCATGCGCTCACCTTAAAGGCTGAGCGGGTGAAGGGAATCGAACCCTCGTATGTTGGATGGGAACCAACCGCTCTACCATTGAGCTACACCCGCAAGATGTCGTATTTCGTATCGTAAAGAAGCGTAGAGGCCTGAACAAGAGACGCCAGATAATCGCTTTCTCAGTCGCGCCTTCGCCATTGAAACGGCGCCATTGAAAAAGGGCGCAGAAAAAACCGACGTGATCAATTTTCTGCATCTGCGACGTCGCAGACCTTGAAATACGGTAACAAGTTTTCAATCACCGACTCTCTTCGTGAAGATGCCAGTGTTCGATGCGTAAAGTGGTCGGACCGACAGGATTTGAACCTGCGGCCTCTGCGTCCCGAACGCAGCGCTCTAGCCAGGCTGAGCTACGGTCCGATAAATCGTATGCGACACGCGCTACTGAACTTAGATTCAGTAGTCAGACCGAGTTCGCGGCCACATGCGAGGGCTCACTTAGTAACGGTGGCTCTGGTCTTGTCAATTACAGGCAAAGGGGGTGGCGCGATTTCTCCAACCCCAGCGTACTTGAATTTATCACGCGCAATCAACTCCACGACGTACGGATCTTTGTGTTGTAATCCCTTAATTAATTCTTCTTGCTGAACGAGGTCAGCTTGGAGTCGCAGGGTTTCCACATGTTCCTGATGGGCAATCTGCTGAATATGCGAAACTTCGTTCTGTCGTTCTTGAAGATAAATAAACAAGCTGATCACAACGACGGTGGCTAACACCACATGGAGCACAAAAAATGGCCCGCGAGCCAAGCTCATGATTGGGCCTCAGCGACGAGTGTCTCACCGGAAAAAGCAGCAGCACCGGCTTGTGACAGCCGTGAAATAGTGGGTCCGAGTAACTGATAAATTTCAGTGGCGGCCTTACGCGGTTGGTAGGCGACTTTTGTTCCGACCATTTTACTGCAGGCTTCCGGTACATTTTTATAAAATCCAACAGCAGAGCCAGCGAGAATGGCCGCACCGGTAGCGGCACACTCTGCGCCCGGAATAGCATGGATCTGACGGTCCAGTGCGTCGGCGAGGATTTGACACCACAGGTGATTGCTGGCTCCGGCGCCGACCACCAAAATAGATTCAGGATCACGCTTGAGATCGACCAATGCTTCGAGCGCAGAACGGACAGCGAGCGCTCCGCTTTCGAGGACTGCTCGCACGAGATGACCGCGTCCATGACGACGGTTAAGGCCTACGAAACCATTCATGCGAGGTGATTGCTTCAATGACAGGTGGATCAAGCCATCTGATCCAGGCGGGGTTTCCGCCGCTAATTCGGCGAGTGGCTCAAGGGCATCGCGTTGGCTGCGTTTCGCCTGCATAACTTCACTGGAGAAGACATGTTGTTGGAGCCAATCAAGTGGCTCTGCGCTGGCGAGGTCGGATTGCGTTAATGCCCAGACCCCAGGAACACAGTGACAGGTCGTGATCAGTCGACCGCTTGGGTCACGCATCGCGTCTTTGGTAGGAACAAAAATTCCGCCATTACCGCCGAGTTCAACCATTGCTGACCCAGCTTCAAGAACTGCAGCTGAAATGGCCGATGAGGCAGCGTGACCGCCGCCAGTGATGACCGGGGTTCCTGCTTGCAGGCCGGCTTCACGTGAAGCGGTAGCGGTAACGCGTCCGCTAATGAGCTGACCGTTACTGATGGTCGGCAGCCATGCGGGGTTGATTTCAAGTAAGCTGAGGAGTTGTTTCGACCATGCACGCGTCTTGGGATTGAACAGGAGCGTGGCAGCGGCGTCGGATGCGTCGGTGATCATGGTTTCGCAGAGGCGATACCGAAGGAAATCCTTGGGGCTGAGTACGATCCCTAAATCATGCCAAGCTCGTTTTTCATTTTCGCGCAACCATAATAATTTTACGGCTGCCGCCCCGGAGTGAGCTGGGCCACTAGCGAGGTTGAGCAGATTACGTGCACCAACAGTTTTATTGAGCTGATCTACCTGAGGCTCTGCTCGTGGATCTGCACCTAAGCTGCTCATGCACAAAGCTTTGCCATCTTTTGACAGGGCCACGGTACCATCGCTGTCGCCGGTTACGCCGATACAACGAATCTGATCGGCACGTAACTCAGCGCGGCGCAGGATTTCTTTGATACCAGTACGGGCAGCACGCCACCAATCTTGCGGATCGGACAACTGGTCAGTGTTCCCGCCGTAGGCGCGGTGCAACAGCGCGACTTGACGGCCATCGCCAGCCAACACCACCAAACCAAGTCCGGTGCGAGCGACATCAATACCAAGAAAATAGGCTGCGGGTGGGGGCATGTGGATAATTTAGCTAGTTACCTTAGAGGTGATTGTTACAAACGTCAAGTACAACCATCATGGATTTGGCTTTTGGCCTCCTGCGTAAAATCAATTCTGTCAAAGTCATCAATACCATTCGCCACAAGGACCAGTCATGAACAAGGTTCACCGCTCATGTTTTGCTGTGCTGGTTACTTTCTTGGCCTTTGGTTCCGCCCAGGGGGATGAGATCTATCTCAGTGATGGTCGTATTATTGATGGCGACGTTATTTCATCGGCTGATGCAGATACCGTAGATATACGCGTGAGTTCCGGCAACCTCGTTGCTGTTCAACACATCCCAAAAGCGAAAGTACAACGGATCGTTTACGGCGTTTCTCAGCGCCAACTCTTTATTAATGAAATCAATCAGCAAGCCGCTGCTTTAACGAAGCGTAACGATGCGACGGCTTCCGAGTGGTGGAATCTTGCACGACAGATGCAAGAACGTGGTGAAAACGCAACAGCCAAGGAACTTGCGACCCATGTCGTGCAGATCGATCGTCAACATCTCGATGCCCGCAAACTGTTAGGGATGAGCCTATCTCACGGTGTCTGGATGCGTGCGAACGAAGCAGCAACAGCGCGCGGTGAAGTCTTTTCACATGGATCGTGGATGACCTGGGCGGCGCAGGAGCAGGCTTTGGCCGACGAAGTTCGGCGACGTGAAGAGCAAGTGCTCGCGCGCAAAGAACATGACGAACAACGTCGTCTTGCGCGAATTTCGGCTGCCGTGGCCGCTGAAAATGCGGCAAATGCGAGCGCTAGCCTTTACCCAGAAACCTACTCCAGCGGGTACTACCGTTCGTCGTACCATACGCTTTATGGTGGTCGCTTTGGTGGTATTTGTACGGGCTACCGTCAAATTTATCCGGTGTATCCAGGCTATCCAACTGGTCGTCCGCCCTATTGCGGCACGGGTGGTGGGTGGCACATCGGGGCATCAGGTGGCGGTAGTAACAATGCCTGGGGCTTCCATTGGAACGGCGGTTGATCAATCGCAGCCTTGGACTTGACGGAAGCTTGGTCGCCATACAGTCCGAACCTCCGTCCAAGCCGGCTTCTTCGGCGTGCGGTCTGTCATCAACTCTGGAGATACGTTTCAATGGCTGGTAAGGAATACATTTGGGGTTTGGGTCGCCGTAAGACGAGCGTTGCTCGTGTTCGCCTCGCTCCTGGCAGTGGCTTGGTAGTGATCAACGATCGCAAGATCGAAGAATACTTCCCGGTCGATCGTATGCAAAAACTTGCGCGTAAGCCGTTGGAACTCACCGAAACGGCTGGCCGTTTCGATGTATTCGTCAACGTTGACGGCGGTGGAATGACCGGCCAAGTCGGCGCTTGCGTTCTGGGCATTTCTCGCGCTTTGGCGAAAGCTGAACCAGCGGTTGAAGCCACTCTTCGTCGTCATGGTTTGATGACCCGCGACAGTCGTATGGTTGAACGTAAGAAGTACGGCCTGCGTAAAGCACGTCGTGGCTGCCAGTTCAGCAAGCGCTAAAGCTGTCCGCGCAAGCGGCCTAAAGCCTTTGCGCAGGTCTCCTTTGTTCAGAACGCGTCAACACCCAGGGTTTTCCCTGGGTGTTTGCGTTGTTGGCACTGTGGTTGCGAATGACCCAATATCCGTCGGTCGCAGACGCGGCGTGTGCATTTCCTGCACACCGGATGAGGAGGTCTACCATGCCCAAGGGAATCTATGCCGCAGCCAGCGCGATGGTCGTCGAGACCAGAGCGCAAGAAATCAATGCGCGGAATTTAGCGAATCAGCAGACCGCAGGCTATCGCGAGGAGTCAGTGCGACGAAATTCGTTTGCGGAAACGTTAAGGGCTCACGGCAATACGGAAGGCATTGGCGGTGACGGTGGTGCCGGTGTCCTTCCAGCAGGCAGCTATTTCAATTTCGCTGAGGGCCAATTAGAGCCAACATCGTCTCCCTATGATTTTGCCATACGCGGAGAGGGATTTTATCGGGTTCGTGACAATCAGGGACGAAACCTGTTGACTCGTGCCGGACATTTTACTCCCGATGCGCAAGGGCGTTTAGCGACGCCGCAAGGTTGGTTGCTCGAAGGACAAGGCGGGCCGATCACGATTCCACCGGATGCGCGTCGTGTCACGGTTGATCAGACGGGACGTGTGATGGCGGAAACCCTGCAAAATGGTGTTCCGCAACAAGCTGTGATCGATCAGTTGCGCGTCGTCAAAGTTGCCGACACCAAGCAATTAATACCGCTCAATGGTCAGTATTTTGATCCTGCTGAGCAAGCCGTCAGTGATGCGAGCGGCTATCAAGTCGCGCAAGGTCATCTGGAAAAAGCCAATTTTGAGCCGCTGGAACAAATGGTTGCGATGATCGCGGTTCAACGTCGTTATGACTCGGCTCAACGCGCACTGAAAGAACAGTCGAATATTGGCGGAAGTTTGAGTGAACTTCTGCGTGGTGGTTCGTGATTTTCATTCGTCTCTCATTATTGAAACCGCAAACCTGAGGAGATTCTATGCCACGTGCACTCTGGACCGGCGCCAACGGCATGGTCGCTCAGCAGACCAATGTCGATGTGATCGCCAATAATATTGCCAACGTCAACACCAACGGCTTCAAACGCCAGCGGGTTAATTTTCAGGATTTATTTTATGATACGCCGACATCACCGGGCGTGAAGAATGGCGATGCGGGTCGAAATCCGACCGGGACGCAGATCGGCAATGGCGTACGATTGAGCGGCACGCCGCGCATTTTTACTCCGGGCAATATCGAAGAAACCGGCGCGCCATTCGATATGGCGATTGATGGCGAAGGTTTCTTTGCGGTCACGCTCAATGATGGAACCAGCGCGTACACTCGTGCGGGTGATTTTCGACCGGATGCGGATGGAAGACTGGTTTCTCCTGATGGATTATATGTAAATCCGAACATTACGGTTCCACAGGGATCGACTCAATACAGCGTCTCTCCCGCTGGTGAAGTCAGTGTCGTGTTGCCTAATACGGTCAATCCGCAGGTCATCGGCACCTTGACGCTGACTCGTTTTATTAATCCACCAGGTTTACTTGCGATTGGTCGCAACTTATTTCAAGAGAGCGCGGCGTCTGGCAGCCCGGAAATTGGTAATCCGGCACAGAGCGGATTTGGTAACATTCGAGGGGGAGCGCTAGAGAAGGCCAACGTCGAAGTCGTTACTGAATTGGTCAATCTTATCGTTGCGCAACGAGCATACGAAATGAACTCGAAAAGCATTAAAACCAGCGATGAAATGATGCGTACCGCTAACGATATCGTGCGGTGATTTGATGCGGCATGCGTTACGGTTACTGGTGACGGTGATGGCTACGGCGATTTTTTTGTCGTTAGCTGCTGGCGAAGTCACCGTGACGCTACGTCCTGTGGTATCAGTGGCGAGCGAACGCGCGACGTTGAGCGAGGTGGCCGAACTCAGTGGCAATGCGGCGTTGATTGCGGTTATTCGCGATCTTCCCGTGGTGGAATTACCGGATCTACGCGAGCGCGAGCTCGAAGCGGGCGAGATCCGTCGTGCGATTGGCCACGGATTGGGCTCATCGTTGATCGTCAGCGGCACCAGTCGGGTCGCACGTCGCGGACGCACGATCGCAGAGGCGGATATCGTGCAGGCAGCGCGAGCGACAATCGTTGCCGATGGCGACGAAATAGTCATCACTACATTGCGTTCTTCAGGTGTGCTGGTGGTTCCTGATGGAGGTAGCGAAGTGACTATGGTGGCTCAGCCGCTGGATCAGAGTCGCACCGGTGACATTCCATTTAAAGTACGCTTGATGCGTGGTGAAGTCGAAGTGGCTCGGGCATTAGTGACACTGCGGGTTGTTCGTCATCGCCAAATGATGGTCGCATCACGGCAATTGCGCCGTGGGGAACGCATTGGCGCTGGTGATGTCAGGACTGAACGCGTGGCGGTGAATCGAGCAGGTACCGCAGCGCTGACATCGAATGAAATCATTGGTCATGAAGCGCGCATGGATCTTGCTGAGGGCACGCCGCTTTCTGCCGCCGTCATCGTGTTGCCTCCGAACGTACGAGCTGGACAAGGGATCGTATTGCTGGTGAACACCGAACGATTCCAACTTACGGCGAAGGGTGCAGCGCTTAATGACGGTCATATTGGTGAGAGCATCAGCGTACGACGAGAGACCGATGGCCGAACGGTACGTGGTAAAGTCATCGCTGATGGACAAGTCTTGCTGGATCATTGAGTCGTGCCTGCGCCGGTGAGCGTGGTGAGCGCACCTCATCTTGCGCCCGGTGAGTTGGATTTATCATTCCCGCCCATGGTAGCATCCCCCGTACGTCCGCGTCTGCTCAAATTATCTGGTGAGGCGCTGCAAGGTCGCGAAGGAATTCTAGATTGGCAGACGGTGGAACGCGTCTGCGCTGAACTGCTCACTGGTTTACAGCGTGGTCCGATAGCCGTGGTGGTTGGCGGTGGAAACATCATGCGCGGCTCTGAGATGCATGGCCGTAATGCCGGCGATCCAACGCGCGGCGATTACATGGGCATGCTCGCAACCTTAATTAATAGTTTGGCGCTGAAAGAAGGCATCGAACGTCAAGGCGGACGTGCTGAAGTGGTTGCTCCGCATCATATTCCTAACGTCTGTCATCAATATAATCGTGCTCAAGTGATGGCTTGGCTAACCAGTGGTATGGTCGTCATTTTTGGTGGTGGTACCGGTCATCCGTTCTTCACCACGGATACCACAGCAGCTCTGCGCGCGACGGAAATCGGTGCTGCGGAATTGCTAAAAGGCAGCAAGGTTGACGGCATTTATACTGCTGACCCTAAAAAGGTCCCCAACGCGAAGCGTTTTGATTTCCTCACTTTTGATCAAGCGGTTGAAGGCCGTTACGCGGTAATGGATGCTACCGCCTTTCCGATTTGTCGTGATCATCACGTCACCATCCGGGTATTTGATATGACCGTTTCAGGAGCCATTGCCGCTGCCTTGGGACCGAATCCTCCTGGGACATTGGTTGGCGATCCATCTGGTTTACCGACACGCTGAGTTTTTTACGCTTTCCCATTACCGAGGAGCATCAATGAGTTTTGATACTGAGATCAAGGACTGCACCACCAAATTTGACAAAGCGTTGGGAGCGCTGGCTCATGAATTTAAACACATTCGCACAGGTCGTGCGAGCGTGGCGATGATCGAACACGTACAGGTTGATGCCTACGGCAGTCGTATGCCAATTTCCCAATGCGCGGGACTTACCGTGCCGGAACCAGCTCAAATCCTGATTAAGCCCTGGGATAAAGCGATGATTAAGCCCATTGAGAAAGCGCTGATGGAAGCGCAACTGGGAATGATGCCGCAAAGCGATGGCGTGGTTATCCGTCTTCAAGTGCCACCGTTGTCGAGTGAACGTCGCAAGCAGTTAGCGGCGCAAGCCAAAGAAGCTGCTGAAAAATGCAAAGTTTCGATGCGCAATTTGCGTCGCGACATGATTAAATCGGTCGAGACCAAGGGTAAAGCCGACAAACTTCCGGAAGACGCGACCAAAAAGGCGAGCGAGAAAGTCAGCGACTTGCTGAAACAATACGAAGTAAAGGCCGAGAGCGCATTGAAAGAAAAGACCGAGGACATTTTGAAGTTCTAGGCATTCAGGCTTTTATTGGCTTCGAGTCGTGTGGTGACGAAACGATTCTCAAAATAACAAAGCGGCAGAGGAAATCCTCTGCCGCTTTTTATTTATATGCGAAGAATGGTTGTCGATCAGGTGGTTTTAAAGCCGCCCGATGGACCGTTGCTAGTATCGGTTAGGCGGCGTAGACGTGCGCGTAGGCCGACGGCTTCTTCTTTCAGTTTGCGGAATTCTTCACGCGCGGCGTTAGTTTTCTCGCGTTCTTCGTTGGCTTCTTGCTGTGCTTTCTTCAGTGTGCTATCAGCGTCTTTGCGTTTCTCGTCGAGCTGAGATTTGAGCTGAGCGGTGACGCTGATGGAATCCGCAAGGTCGGCTTCTTGCTTGCGAAGTTTTTCACGCAATTGATCGCGTTCACCTTGCAGGTGTTTCAGTTCGCGGGCCAAGTCGCCACTCTTGACCGTCACGCCGGCATGAGCGCCATGAACTCCTTCAAGTTCTTTGATGCGATTATTGGCCGCGAGTATTTCTTTCGCTAACTCAGCGTTTTGTGCTTCCAAACTCTTGGTATCTCCGCGCTGAGCCGCTAGCTCGTCGAGTTGGCGATCCTTTTGCTGAATCACGCCATCCCGTTCGGTGAGGCGGCGAGTGAATTCGTCGCGCTGGGCCTTCAGCCGCGCTTCGCCGGATTCTGCTTTTTGGTTTAACTCGCTGAGCGTTGATTCAAATTGACTCAGCTGGAGACGTTGCTTTTCGTTTTCTTGACGAAGGCGGCCGTTATCGCTGCTAAAGTGGCCGGACGAGGCGCCATCACGCGCTTGGTATTCGGCGACTTCAGCCTGAGCTTGACGCAGTTCTTCGCGAACTTGTTTCAGCTCGGCCGCTGCGGCGTCGTGGCGACGACGTTGATCCATAACCTGATTCAGCAATTCTGATTGCTCAGCTTTGGCTTTTTCAATTCCCTCAGCGAGGTTCTTCACTTGATGATCGCGATCAACGACGGCAGCACGGATGGCAGCCAAATCGTTTTGCAGACTTCCTTCATTACTCTTGGTTGAGGTCAGTTCGCCACGCGTTTCATCGAGGCGTTCTGCCATGCCTTGTACGCGATCTTTGAGCGCTTGAACGTACGCTTGGCCAGCCATCGCTAATTGCTCAGGGCCAGCGGCGTGGGCCATGTCTAGCTTTTGCGCTGCTTTACTGAGTGGATCAGCCATGTCCGCGTCAGTGAGGGCGCGAGCGACGCTCGGTGATGAATCTTGGCGGTTGGTAAGCGTACGCAAAGCCTGGACGAGTTGCAGTTGTGCATGGTCAGCTGCATCGGCACGTTGCTGTTGTTCGTTAAGCTCGCGTTGCAGGCGTTCTTGTTCACGCTGTGTTTCGGTCAACTTGGCGGAGGCCTGCTGTAAACGGCGATCTTGTTCTTCAACGCGTTGAGC
Source organism: Planctomycetota bacterium (assembly GCA_043775355.1). GTDB lineage: Bacteria > Planctomycetota > UBA11346 > UBA11346 > UBA11346 > BOG-1363. The sequence goes on along the minus strand of JAYVSL010000007.1, from coordinate 41,862 downwards.
GGCAACATCAAGTTCTGCTTTAATGCTGGCGATATCACCGCGCGTGCTGGTGAGTTCTTGAACTTTTGTCGCTAGATCCTTGCCCTGCATGATTAATTCGTGACGCACCGCTTTGACTTCGGCTTGGCTACTGCGTAGCGCAGACTGTTGTTCATCCAGACGGCTTTGAGCTTCTGTTACTTCGGTGCTCGATTTTTCTAATTGGGACTTGAGTGAACTCTGATCTTCTTGTGCGCGTTTGAAGGAGTTGGTCATCTGATGACGGCGGGTGAGCAAGGCCTCTGCCAGTTTGCGACCACTGGCGGCTAATTGCAGGCTGAGATCTTCTGGAATGGTAACATCATCTTCGCCCTCGTCGGGCAGTTGCGACAGCGCGAGTTCAAGATCGACGCGCTTATCTTCGATGTTGCCGTCGCTTTGATCTTTTTCCATCGAAGCGAGTGAAGACAGCGCTTCAGCCAGTTGACGATTCGCTGTTTCCGCAGTTGCCGTGCGGTGCTCAATACGGGCAATCTTGGCCAGTGTTTCGTTGCTGGAACGTTTGAGAGCTTCGAGTTCTTGAACCGTACGTTCTTTCTGTTGCGTAATGTGATTTATGATTTCTTTACCACTAGCAGCCATTTCGTCGCGTTCGCCTTCAAGTTCGGTAGCACGATCATTGGCTTCTTTCAGCTGCCATTTCAGTGCATTGGCATCTTGCTGCAGGCGTTCGGTTTGCTCGGCCAGTGCTTGTTTGCGACGAGCCAATTCGACGACGCCAGCTGCCACTTGGCGAGTGACTGTTGCCGCATCGATAGGCTGATGGCTTGGTCCAGTGTTCTCTAAGATGGGCGCGAGTTCAGTGACGATTTCGGATAACTCGGGATCGCCCTGCGCGGCGGCGACTAATTCGTTAGCAACGGTGAGATCGAGCTGACCCTGATTTTTCACCGCCGTCGACATGGTGGCGAGCAGCGCACGCGCCCTGGTTAATTCGGATTCGTCATTAATCAGTCGTTGTTCCATGCTCAGTAATTGAGCCGTAATTTTGCCTCGTTCGGCTTCAAGAGTTGTGCGACGACTGTTGGCTTCCTGCGCTTGTTGGCGCATCAGGTCAAGATCGGTGCGCGCACGACTCAGATCACGTTCGAGTTCTTGCGTGTGGTGCTGAGCATCGGCGACTTGTTTTGCGAGCTTCGTTTGTTCACTCTGAAGTGCGGCGTTGCGGCTGTCGCCATCTTGCGATTTATTTTTTAAGCCAGTGAGTTCACCAGCTAAACGGTGGTTTTCTTCAGTCAGATCTTGTTTACGGCGGGTCAAACCGGTGACCGCTTCACGTAGTGCCACGGCCAAATCGTCGCCGGCGTCGGAGGCCAAAGCGAGATCGGTAACCGAGTCAGCAAGTTGGTCATCGCCCATGGCTGCGCGGACGAGGTCGCTTGCCATGTCGCGTTCGGCGCGGCGCTGGGCTTCGCCACGCGCTTGAATAGCGGCGACTTCGCCCTTCGCATTGGTGAGTTCGGATTCCAATTGCTGGATTTTTCGCTGCGACTGTCCGATCTGCGTGGCGAGGCGACTGCGCTCGCTGTCAAGTCGTGCGAGATCGAGTTGCGTCGGCGCTTTGGCGAGTTGCTCACGCAGGTGGCCGATGACTTGTTGGGCCGCAAGGCCGACCTGTGCTGGCTCTTGGGCATCATCTAGGGCGCGCGCGAGTTTGATCAGACAAGTATCGAGTTGCTCGTCGCCACGGTGTTCTGGTGAAATATTGGCAGTGTGATTTTTGGCTAGCGCACGGATGTCTTCGGCGACTGATTTTTCCCGCAGCTGAGCAGCAGCGAGGGCTTGGGTTTTCTCTTCGACCAAGCGTTCGACGGCACCGCTGTCTTCGCGCAGGCGAGCGATGAGTTCGTCTTCCTTGGCGTCTTTGGCAGGTGGTGCCATGCGCACGCCAGCGTCTTTGCCGAGCAGACGATCCATTAACAGGATTTGCTCGGTCAAGAGCGGAGCGACATCAGCGCCGCCTTTGATATTTTTAATAATTTCCTGGGCTTTGGCGCGGCTCTCATCTGTCGGTGCATCTTCATCGACTAGCGCGGTCGGAACGTGCATTTTATCAGCCTTGGCGCGCTCAGCGATGGCGGTTAATACTTCATGGTAAGACCTGCGCACGCCTTCGAGCTCTTCTTCTGCCGTGTTACGTGCTTCGTCAGCTTGGTCAGCCATTTCTTTCAGGGCGATCATGCGTTGACGACCGCGCGCCATGACCGCAGCCATTTCACGAGCGACGTTGGTGGTGCCAGCGATGACCTTGGCGGCTTCGCTGCTGCTGGTGTCGGGAATGGATGACAGCGCATCTTCGCGACCAGCGGCGGTACCCAGCGCAGACTTGCCGGTGTGCTCCAACTGCTGCGCTTCGGTGCGGGCGCCGTCCATGGCTTCGACCAAGCCTTCAACGGGTTCGGCAACGTCGACGGCCGAGAGCTTACCCTCTTTAAGCTGTTCCAATAATTTCAGATCACCTTCCAACAGATTCATGCGCGGATCGTTGGCGTTCTTTTCATCTTGCTGTTTCGCGCTTTGGGCGATCGAGCGCAGGCGCTGCAGGTCGGTTTGCAGCGTGTCGATAATCATCGCACCGACATCGTAATCGTGATAAAATTGTTCTTCGTCAGCGGCTTCATCGGGAACTGGATTTTCATCGACGTGGCGTCCGCCATAGAGTTGATGGTCGAGTCCAAGCACGCCTTCAACCATGGCGTTGGCGCGCAGCATGTAATTTTTCATCGCTTGTTTGTGGCGGTCTCCCAGTACTTCTTTTTCGGCAATGGTGGTACTCGCCAGCGCACGGTTCTCAGCCAACTGATCTTCAATTTCGTACTTATCTTGCTGTAATTCTTGAATCATTAACTCGCGTTCTTCGAGTGCTTTCTTCAGATTGTCGATGGCTTCATCGGTTTGCTCACGGCTGGCGGCATTGGCTTGCACATCGGCGACTTTCGCCATGGCTTTATCGAGGTCTGCCTTCATCCGATCGCGTTCAGCTTGCGTTTCTTGTTCACGCTTAATGCGCTTGGCCAGTTCGTCCTGGACTTTCTTCAGCATTTCCTCTTTTTCTTGGTCGCTAATGCTGTCAACTTTGCCAATCATATGCCGAGAGATGACGGTGTTGACCCATTCCATCAGTTGTTTTTCAGTAATTACTTTCAGCTTTTTGCTCTGACCTTTGGTGCGCACCAATTCTGCTGCGGTGGTACTTTCACCAAGCTGTCCAAGGGACTTCGATAAGTCTTGTATTGAAGAGTCGGGATTCACTGACTTGGGCATAGCAACTCCTTGAAGGGACCGACACTAGAGAACGCTGTTGGCCCAATCGATATGACGTGGCTCACGATGGAAGGCGGGAGGTGAAGGGCAGCTAAGTGGTGTGCCTAGCAGAGCATCTCTGTGATACACAGATGCGCGTCGTTCGCTTGCCTGGAGGGGTCGTTTTTGACAGCGGTCGTCGCGTCAAAAAAAACACCCCCAGTGAAACTCACTGAGGGTGTTGAACGAAGCCATGCGCGCAGTGGCAAATGGCGAACACATGCGCTTAGGCGCGCTTAGGCGCGCTTACTTGTTGGCGGACGTGAAGTAGGTCTTCGCGCCTTTAGGATCGGCCTGCATGGTAGCCTTGCCTTCGGTCCAGTTAGCTGGGCAGACTTCGCCGTGTTTGGCGACGTATTGGAAGGCTTTGATGACACGCAGGGCTTCATCGACATTGCGACCGACTGGCAAGTCGTGAACGATGGCAGCACTGACCACGCCTTCTGGATTGATCAAAAACAGGCCGCGCAACGCGATGCCAGCGTCTTCGATCAGCACGCCGTAGTCGCGGGCGATTGACTTGTTGAGGTCAGCCACCAACGGATAGCCGAGGTCGCCTAAGCCGCCATCTTTGCGTGGGGTATTACGCCAGGCCAAATGGGTGAATTGGCTGTCGACCGACACGCCAAGGACTTCGGCGCCGATGGCGTGGAAATCTTTGATGCGATCGCTGAAGGCGATGATTTCGGTTGGGCAAACGAAAGTGAAATCGAGGGGATAGAAGAACAGGGCGACCCACTTGCCCTTGTAATCGCTGAGCTGAATTTCCTTGAAGGTACCGTCGGCGAGGACCGCCTGAGCCTTGAAGTTGGGGGCTTTTTTCTGGACGAGGGACATGATGAGCTCCGTGCTGGATGGTGGTTGAAAACGAAGAAAGGAGGCAAACAGCGGTAAACCGCAGATTCTTGGTTATGCTGTCCCCGACATGAAACTGTCAATCGGGGTCTGGGTCATGTTCCCGCAAAGTTATTTTTCGGTCGTGGCCGGAATGAGGCAGTGATGTGATCGTAATCCTATTTTGAAGTTCAGACCCTTTACCCTCACTAGGAAGCTCGCTACACCCACGCGGTCAGGCGAGGGATGTCGTTCGCGCAATGCCTAGCGCGCGGCGGCCCGGCTAACTTTGAGCGAGGTTCCATGGATATTTTGGTGGTCGATGATGATGCTTTATCGCTTCGCCTGCTTATCGCGCTGGTCGAGAAGCTCGGTCACCGTCCGATAAGTGCCAACAATGGATTAACGGCTTGGGATCTTTATCGCGCGCACAACTGTCGGTTGGTCATTAGTGACTGGAACATGCCCGGATTAGATGGCATCGAATTGCTGACTCGGATTCGTTCGTTACCGGGTTACAGCTATACGTATTTTATCATGTTGACCTCCCGCAGTGACCGAGAAGACGTCTCTGCTGGTATGGCAGCTGGAGCTGATGATTTGCTTATCAAACCAATTAGTCGAGATGACTTAGAAGCGCGATTAAATGTCGCTAAGCGTATCGTTTCACTGCATTTGGAATTGGCCCAGCGCAATCATGAGCTGTCGGCGGTGAATGATCGTATGCGTCAAGATTTGCAGGCGGCGGTAAAAGTGCAGGAAGCATTATTACCAGTCAATATGCCGCAAATTGAGGGTCTTGATTTTGCTTGGTTATACCGCCCCTGTGATCAGTTAGGCGGCGACACGCTCAATCTGTATCGCTTAGATGAACATCATCTTGGATTTTACGTGCTTGACGTCAGTGGTCACGGGGTGTCGTCGGCATTGTTGGCGGTTCAGGTCAGCCGCTTTTTATCGCCATTGATTGCGGCGGGTTCATTGCCCAAGCGTGCGATCGCCGATCGCCCAGGTTACCGTTTGGCGTCGCCCTTGGAGGTCATTGAAGAGCTCAATCATTTATTTCCGATGAGCGATACGGCGATGCAATATTTTACCATTATTTATGGTCACTATCACATTCCCAGTCACTCGGTAAATTTAGCCGTTGCAGGTCATCCTGGACCGATTGTTACCCATCGTGACGGCCGCGTTACCATTCATGAATTATCAAGTAATCCGATTGGTTTCTTTCCAAGAGACACCGCGCAGTTCGCCGAAGCACGCTTAGTCTTGGAGCCGGGCGATCGCATACATTTTTTCAGTGATGGCGTGGTCGAAACCATGAGTCCGAGTCAGGAGATTATTGGAAATGAACGTTTGGCGGCGATCATGGCCAGTGTGGCTCGCGAGCCAGCCGTCAGCGCACAAGAAAAAGTGGTCAAGGCTTTGGCCGAGTGGCGCAATCAGGAACCGCCGACTGATGACGTATCGATCGTCACTATTGAGCGCAAATGAGCGCAAATAAATGCAAATAAATGCAAATGTGCAGAAATGTGCAGAAATGAGCGCGACGGTCTATTGGTGGTATCTGCACAGCGAATCGTCAATTCCTGACAGACGTTATTGAGGAGTCGTCATTAATACGCGTCGTCCACGTCAACCATGGGAATTGTCAGATTCTGCCGTGACTCCGGCAGAAACGTGGCTGAAACGGCGTCAGTTGTTGGCCGCCATGGGTATCGGACTCGTCAGTGCCGGTGCGGTTACATGGACGGTACGGGCGCGCTCTCAGTCTGCAGTGCCGAATGCATTAATCTTGCCGTCAGCAGCCGACGCTGCGTATCTACCGAAGAGCAATCCCGCTTTTCGCGCCGCCGGTCGTGCCCTTACAGATGAATCACTGGTGCTCAGCTACAATAATTTCACTGAATTCAGCCCCAACAAAGACGATGTGCGTACGTTAGCGCATGGTTGGCGCATCGATCCGTATGGCTTGGTTATCGACGGCTTGGTAGAGCGCCCAGGCACCATCGGCTTGGAACAAGTGGAGGCGCTTGGCTTGGAAGAACGCATCTATCGTTTTCGTTGCGTCGAAGCGTGGTCGATGACGGTGCCCTGGGGTGGCGTGCCGTTGGCGGCCTTGCTCAGGCACGTAGGGGTCAAAAGCAACGCGACGCACGTTGCATTTTCTAGCGTTCATGATCCGGCCCACATGCCTGGGCAGCAGAACCCTTATTTTACGTGGCCTTACTACGAAGGTCTGACTATTGCCGAAGCGATGAATGAACTGGCGTTCGTTGCGACTGGACTGTATGGCAAACGACTGAGCCCACAAAATGGCGCGCCCTTGCGCGTCGTGCTGCCATGGAAGTACGGTTTTAAAGGCCCAAAAAGCGTGGTGCGGATGACGCTGACCGATCACCAACCAAAAACTTTTTGGAATGATATGGCGGCTGACGAATACGATTTTTTCGGCAACGTCGACCCGACGGTGCCGCATTCTCGCTGGACTCAGGCGAGCGAAAAAGTCCTCGGCAGTGGCGATCAGATCCCGACTTTGCCGTACAACGGCTACGGCGCTCAAGTTGCTAGTCTGTATCGGTGATTTTCGTGCTGTGCCAAACCACGAGGCCGAATGAAGAGGTCAAGGCGGGACGTGGTGGACAGGCGCCGATGGCTCGAATACTGCCGTCCCCGAGCCGCCCTGGATTATTCCCGTGACCGAACTCACTGTGCTAAAATTATCTCGCACTCCCATTTGGCCTGCGGTCTTAGTAACCGTGCTTACCGGGATGGGATTCGCTGGACTCAAGTTTGTTCTGATCGGTGAGATCGCCTTGGATTTCGATCCCAAAAATCCTCCAGCAATGCCTTTTGTATGGCTGGATGAAGTGCTGCGAAATGCCATATCGAAAGGCACGTTGAAAGAAGCGATCACGCAGGGTCTTGCGGCCGTTCTTACGCTCGGGGTTTTGATCGGCTATCTGGTCAATGCTCCGCTGGCCGGGGCTTGGCGAGTATCGTGGTTGTTCGTGTTATCTTCTGCTGGTGTTGGCCTTGGCGCGCTGTTGACGCTGTGGTTCAATCCCTGGTTAACCGCGATGTTCGTCGGCTTGGCCTACGGCACGGCGTGCGCAGCGCGGGGCAAGGTGGTGCCGCTACTCGCCGCTGCCAGTGGCCGTTCCAATACCTTGGTGATGGGAATCATTAATGCATCGTTGGTGATCAGTTTATTAGCGGGCACCGTGCTTGGCACGTTGTTGTTTGAGAAAATTGACAGTTCCAATGCTCGTCATTTTGCATTGTGCGCTTTTGCCATTCTTGCGACCATTCTCGGGTTAAAGGTGAATCCTCCTGAGACGCCGGCGATTCCATTCACGGTCGGCATGCGCGATTTGGTAACGGGCACCGTCAGCATGGTACGTGATCGTTGGGCACTGATTGTTGGTGGTGGTTTGGCCTGGGGTATTGCTTCGGCAGCGGTACTGGCGGCCTTTATCGATGCCATCGAACGTTTGGATATGAAACCAGAGCATGCGGTTATTTTAGTGATTTTCCCAGCGATTGGAGCCATTGCGGGCAACCTGATCTCATATCGAATGGACCGTCACATTCATGTGATTGGTGCGTACATCGGCCTGGGTGTATTGATTGCCTGCTATCAGTTGCTGGTACTAGGATTTTGGTCAGGCGCAGTGTCGTTAATCTTTTTGGGCGGCTTGTTCGCAGCACCAACGAACGTTCTTGATGCACGATTGATGGCCTTTGCCGCCGCGCAGGGCAATCCTGGGCGTGGTGCGACGGTTATGAGTCTGGTGCACAATGTTTTCATCCTGGCCATCGGCAGTGGCTTGGCGGTCGCGCTGTTTCTTGGCTGGATGCTTCCCGTGGCCCAATTTTATTCGTTGGCTGGGGTTTCGGTCATCACCGCATTGGTGGTCATATGGGCGCACTTGGACGATAGCGATGAAGCCGCTTCTGAAGTAACCACGAAGTCGCAGAAAAAGGCCTCAAAGGCTTTGAAAGCGTCAGTTTAATTGGCGTCTGAGGGCCGTTATTGCCTCAGCGCGTGGCCCTCATTCGCTTGGTGCGATGGCAAGTTCGGCGTATTCTGCGGGCAACGTCACCGACACCGACGTGCCCAGCAATTCAAGATTGACCACTAATTCAAAATCGTGTTTGCGTTTCGTGATGATGCCGCTGCATCCGGCAAAGGTGCCGTTGGTGATCGAGATTTTTTTACCTTGCACGAGTTCAGGGCGAACCATCAGCGGGGTTTTCGCGACGGCGGTGACCAAGGCGATCAAGTTGCGCAAGTCGCTGACCAGTTCGAGTGGACGCGGCACATCAATGATGCGCACTACGCGTTTGGTATCGTAAATCGCCTCGCGTTGCTCTCGTCCACCAGCAACAAAAAGATAACCAGGGATAAGCGGGACCAGGCTCTCTTGTGTACCCTTGCCAGGATAACTGCGCAGTCGTCGTTCAAAGAACGCACAGCCAGGAAGGTTGCGGCGGCGTAAGTCTTCGATGACTTTTTTCTCTTGGCGAGGGTACGCATGCAACACCAACCAACGGTCATCCGGCAGAGCTGCGCTGAAACCTTGCGGCCAATCGAGGACCATGCCGATCGAGGTCACTTTGACCGCTGAATTTTCCACGACTGCTGCTCCTTAGCGTGCGTCAAAAGACCATGGCGACCCTGCCACGAGTGAGGAGCGCCTCAAGAGGGAGAACGTCGTCGGCAGTGGACTTGCAGCGGCTGGCGACGATCCATAACCACGCCCCCGCAGGAGTCTCTCATGTTGCATCAGCTCACCGTGCCTTCGCAGGCTGCCGGCCAACGATTGGACGTGTGGCTAGAATCTGTCCTTGATGGATGTACTCGCAGTTTGATTTCGCGCCTGATTAAAGATGGCCGCTGCGTGATTGAACCGGGCGTGTCGAAAGCCGGTTTATTTCTGAAGGGCGGCGAGCGTGTGGCGTTGGAAGTGCCCGAACTCGAACCGATGGAAGCGCTGCCGGAAAATATTCCGCTGACGATTTTGCATGAGGACAAACATCTCATCGCGATCGATAAAGCGCCAGGAATGGTAGTTCATCCAGCGATCGGTCATTCGCGTGGAACGCTGGTGAATGCGCTGCTGGGACGTTATGGCTCGCACTTACCAACCGCTGAAGGCGGCACTGAAGTGTGGCGTCCAGGAATCGTTCATCGCCTCGATCAGTACACCAGCGGCGTGATGTTGGTTGCGCGCACGATGGCAGCGCTGACGTTTTTGCAGGACGCATTTAAAGCACGTGAGGTCAACAAGCGCTACCTGGCATTAGTCGCCGGACGCCCGCGTGCAGACTTCTTGGAACACGCCGGATGGCTTGGTCGTCACGCGAAAGATTTTCGCAAACGTACGGTGTTACCAGATAACGCCGAAGGTGCCAAGGAAGCGTACACCAGTGTGGTGGTGCACGAACGGCGAAACGGTTACAGCGTCGTCGAAGCCCGTCCGAAGACCGGACGCACGCATCAAGTGCGCGTACATCTGGCGGCGCTCGGTCACGCAGTATTGGCTGATGCAACGTACGGTCGCAGCGGAACCTGGCCACTTATCCCAATTGAGGGACGGCCCGTTCTTCAGCGCCAAGCGCTGCACGCTTGGACGCTCGACGTGCCGCATCCGGATGGCGGACGACTGAAACTACAGTCACCAATTCCGGCAGATTTCGTGCCGTGGACCAGCTCAGGGCTGATTCCACGGCCAACTAAATAAAGCGTTTAAGGAGTAGTGGTCGCAGTTGCGGCGTTGCTCAAGGTGGCGCCGAGTTTCTTGGCTGACTGGTAATATGCCACGGATTCAGCGAGACTTACCTCATCTGGATTTTTTTTCGCGGCTTCATGTAGAAGGGCAATGGCCTGATCCAGCAGGCCAATCGCGGCGAGTAAACTCGCTTTAGTTTTAACCAGCTTAGCATTGTTTGGCTCTAATTTCAGCGCGCGATTAATCAAAGCAAACAGCACATCCATATTTCGGCTAGACAAGTCGACATCGACGGCGCGCTCAGAAACCAAGCTGTTGGTGAACTCCACCGGGACATCAACCTTGGTCAATCGCGTTAAGGTATCGTGAATCAGTTTGGGGCGTTTATCGAGATTTCCAATTTTCAGGCTTATCGAAACGGCGAATTCATTGGCGGGATCAAGGGCGTATAGCTCGTCGATGGTCTTCAGAGCGCCGACAATATCCGGATTTTGAACATCCAAGAGCATGTGAATCTTTTTCTCAGTCTCTTCAATGAGGGCAAAGTTGGCCGGGTCGAAGGTACCACTAACGACTTCGCTCAAGGATTTATCAATCGTCGTTGGCGCACCTTGCCATACCACAATGCCCTTCGCGTCGACGATAAAAGCATGGGGAATGTGATCAATGGCTTCCATGTAAGCTTGATAACTTGCTTTGTCCGCCACTCCGACGTGATAATCCATTTCGGCACCCATCTTCACCACAAATGACTTAACCTTTTCTTCGTCTTCTTCATTACTCAGGCCGACGATGTTGACTTGATTGCCATATTTTTTCTGCAATTCAGTCAGATGCGGAATGCCACGAATACAGGGACCGCACCACGTGGCCCAGAATTCGACGATGGTGACGACGGATCCGGTGTTGACGGCCTTGCCTTTCACCCAGCTTATTTTTTCGAGGGAGGGGGCCTTATCGCCAATGTCCAGTGCCATCAGCGGAGCGCTGATGCCGGTGGTGAAAGCGAGAAGAGCGGCAGCGAGAGAGAGGAAGCGCATGGTGAGTTCCTAAAAGGAGGAGCGGGATGAGTGAGCGGGAAGAGTGAGCAGGAAGAGGAGCGGGATGAATGAGTAAAAGCGGGCGAAGTGTGAAATGAAAATGAAATGTAACAGGCTGCCAGTGAACAAAAAAATACGGAGTGATTGACGAGCCGTTGAAGTTTGGCGTGGTGGCCTGGCGAAGCACGTCAACGCATTCGTTGCGCACACGGCCCGATGGTTTCGCTCCGCCAGAAAATCGGCGGCTTTATCAACCGCGCCGCTGCCACACGATGCGCCCATGCGTGTGGTCCTTGGCATCGGCAATCCTGGTCCTAATTACGATCAAACCCGGCATAATTGCGGGTTTATGGTATTGGATGTTCTCGCACGTCGTCATCGTTTGGAGGGGTGGTCGAAACGCTGGAATGCCAAAGTGTGCGATTGGCGCTTGCCGGAAAGCCTTGGCGCCGATCGGGCATTGCTGCTCAAGCCACAGACCTTTGTTAATTTAAGTGGCGAATCGGGCCAAGCGGCGTTGGCGTTCCACAAGTTGGCTCCGACCGATTTGTTGGTGGTGGTTGATGACATCAATTTACCACTCGGACATCTACGACTGCGAGCAGAGGGATCTGCTGGTGGCCACAATGGCCTTAAAGATATCGAGGCACGCATCGGCAAAGCGTACCCGCGTCTGCGCGTCGGCATTGGCAGTCCTGCGCAGGATCAGGTTGACCATGTGCTGGGGCGTTTTACCGCAGCTGAACAAAACGAGGTGAGCGTGATGATCAATGCTGCCGCGGATTGCGTGGAAGCCTGGTTGAAGGAAGGCGTGACGGTTGCCTGTCGATTTAATGGGCCGACCCAGCCTAAAATTGTCCCGGCGGTGACGACGGCGAAGCGCAATCCAGCGATAAATTTGCCGCCATCCTCACTGTAGCTGATGTCAGCTGACAGTAGCTGATGTCAGCTGACATCAGCTGACAGTAGCTGATAAACGGCGGCTACAAACTCCTGGCTACAAACCATCGGATCGTGCTGCGACGTTATGTATAAAACCGGTGATCTGTAGCCAGGAGCCGGTGGTCTCTCTTCGAAATCACATGGCTCTGACGAAACTCTAGGCACGAAGCACCCTCGCTGTTTGGGCGAGGGTGCAGCAGATTCATCACGGATTGACTCAGGCCATGGCGACCTGAGAGAATTTATTCCGGAGCGACCTTCTTGCCTTTGCCCTTGGAGGCGAGGCTGCGGTTGTGCTTAGGCTTACCGCTCGCGAGACGGCGTTGGCGGTTCATGATAATGCGACCGGCCTTGGTCTTCATACGACGGCGAAAGCCGTTCATGCGACGACGCTTGGTAGAACTGACGCGAATCTTCAAATGCATAAACGGCTCCGTTGACGGGGCGGGATACTGTCGCCCACTCATGCTGAGTCAAGAGTGCCCGGTCAAAACCGTGCCTAAGCGTCAAAACCAATGAATTTAGCGAAAAATAGCAGGATTTTTCCGGGTCTTGGTCACGGTTGGCAGCGTCGGCACCAAGTCGTGCCGCGCCCGCCGATGACCGCGCTGGATAGTTTCGTTTTGCAGATTTGACAAGGCTGACCAGCACGATCGTAGACCTGAAAATTATGCTGAAAATATCCGCCGTCGCCTCCAGCTTGACGAAAATCACTGATGGTTGAACCACCGGCAACAAGAGCTTCGTGCAGGACGGTGCGGATGTGCTGGATTAAAATTTCGGCGGCGCGCTTGGTCAAGCGACCTGCCGCTCGCGATGGGTGAATTCCAGCGCGAAAGAGCGCTTCTTGCGCGTAAATATTACCTACGCCGACGACGATTTGCTGGTCCATAATAACCGGTTTGATTGCCTGTCGGCGACCGCCACAGCATGCGATGAGGTAGTCGGCGGTGAATGTAGAAGCATCAAGCGGCTCCGGTCCCAAATCGGCTAATCGTGGGTGAGTCGATTCCGCCCCAGGTTCAATCAGATCAAGCAGGCCGAAACGTCGCGGGTCGCGAAAAGCCAGCCGCCGTCCATCGCGCAGGTGAAGGTAGCAATGATCGTGCAAGCGCTCCTCCCCCGCCGGCGCTAAGCGCCACGTGCCAGTCATTCCCAAATGGCTCAACAGGATGCCACCAGAGGTGTCAAATAGCAGGTACTTCGCCCGTCTGCGCACGCCAGTAATCTTTGCGAGGCGCAGTCGTGGAATAATCTGCGGCGGGATCGGCGCGCGTAGATCAGCGCGTAACAGTTCGACCTGGGCGATGACCGCGTTGGTCCCGAGCAAGCGGTTGAGACCAGCTCGGACGGTTTCGACTTCAGGCAGTTCAGGCATAACCTCACCCGTGCGCGATGAACAGGTGTTCGTCAAGGGGGAGCGTGAAGAGGCAGTTGGGCACTGGTCGTTCGTTGGACCGTCTTTACGGTCTGCGCCCATGCCGCTTTATCTTGATGGACGATCACGTGCTGTTGAGGGCCGTCGCTTGACGGTTACTCGTGAGAAGCCGTTTGTTATTCGCACGAAAACCACCAATCACGACGCAGGCGAAGTCAAAATTGGTTTCGCGAATGGTAGTTATCAACTCGACAATGGTTCGCGCATGCATTGCCGCATCAATGGTTTGGAACAACAAAATGCGACATTGGTGAACGGCGATGACCTTGAAATTGGCAAGGATCGCTTTGCGGTCGTGATTCAACCCGAGCCGCGCACGACCGAAATTCATTCGACGGATGAACATGACGATCACGCCACCGATTCATTGTCGCCGGTAGTGCCAACAGCTCCTGCTGCGAATGACGTCGCTCAAGCGCTTGAGGTCCCATCGCTGTGCGCGGTATGCGATGCGCAGATTGTCGTTACTGCCCACAAAAACTCATGGAGCGACGGTGATCGCTCAATCTGCGCGCGCTGTTTGGCCAAAGGTGTAAAACCGGATCATCTGCCACGTCCATTTACCATGCCGCTTTCAGATCCAACTCCGACAAATGGATCAGTGACGCTGGCCGACCTGCAAGACGCAGTGCCGACGCAAAACGATCCACGAGTATCGTCGTCTCAGATGGCGCTTGGCGTTCCGGATTTAGGTGGTGATTCGACCGTCGAATTGCTAGCACCCACAGCAGAAAAATCGACGGGAGAAACCGCATCCAGCGATTCCGACCGCCAACGCCAATCGCGCCGTATGAGTGCGTCTCGCCTAACGGTGGTAGAACCTGCCCAAAAGCAGGGTTTATTGAAGATGGTGAGCAAAGCGTTTGGTCGCCGTGATGAGCGTCATCAGCGTTTTACCGAACTGGAAGCGGCACGTGCGACATTGTTAGCAGAAGCCGGTCGTCATGCCTTGGGCGCTGGCGGCAGCTTGGGTCTGCCAGAAAAAGCCGTCGCAACCTTGCTTGCTGGCGGCACGGTGACGGTGAGTGCGAATGATCTTTCTCCGGCCGATCTCGGACGCTGGCGTGCTCAACGGCAACGTATGGTGTTGTTGGATGCCGAAATTGCGGCATTACGTCGCGGGCTTGGCCTAGGCTCTGATCCTCAGCTTCACGCTCAATCTTCGCCAACGGCTCGTCCAGATCAAAAAGCCATGCAGGATCGCGCATTCGCTACTCTTGATGGACTTTCGACCGATGAGCTACTTCGTGAAAACTTCACGCAGTCGGATGACCAGCAGAATGTGGATGTGCAAAAGAGCACACCGTCTGGACGCCTGCGTCCAGTACCCCGACGTCGCCGCTCGTAGCCGTGATCATCATCACGTTCCTTACCATTGATCAGCGGATTTGTGGTAAGCTGCTGAAGTAAGCGGAAAGAACGCTAGAACGAATGACGTCTAGACCTAAGACAGCACCCGCCGGATGCACCGCATCTTGGCTTTGATTTGACGAATAAGGAATCCTCATGGCTGACCACACTCCGACTCCACCGCAAAAACCGCGCGGACTTCTGTTAATCATGATGTCGCTGATGGCAGTTATGATCATCACGCTCATGCTGTGGCAGAAAATTGTGAGTCCGTCGCCGGTGAAATGGAGCGCCTTCTTGGAAAAAATTGACCAAGGCGAGGTGGCTAAAATCAATGTTGGGCAGGAATCAGTAAAGGTGACGGCGACCAAGAAGGGCGGCGGAAATGAATACTATGTCAATTATTTGAATGGTCGCTTGGGTGATGTTGGGCACAAAGAATTGTCGGATAGAATTGATGAGTATAACAAAAATAATCCACTTCTTAAGATTGAGCGTGAAGGCCCTGAACCAACAAGTGCCTTTGTTCAGTTAATGCCCACGCTCATGATGATCGGGCTCTTTTTTGGCCTGTTTTACTTCTTTGTTTTGCGCCGCATGGGACAAGGCGGAGGCGTGCTGTCATTCGGCAAAAGCCGCGCGCAACTCATCACCAAGGGTAAAACCGGAAAGACCTTTAAGGACGTTGCCGGCATCGATGAAGCCAAAGAAGAAGTCGAGGAACTCGTCGCGTTCTTAAAGAATCCAAAAAAGTTTCAAAAACTCGGCGGCCGAATTCCACGCGGTGTGTTGCTGGTTGGCCCTCCAGGCACCGGCAAAACCTTGCTGGCCAAAGCCATTGCTGGTGAAGCCGACGTGCCGTTTTATTCCATTAGCGGCTCTGATTTCGTCGAGATGTTCGTTGGCGTTGGTGCTAGTCGTGTGCGTGATCTTTTCAGCCAAGCAAAGGAAAATGCACCGTGCATCATTTTCATCGATGAAATCGATGCTGTTGGTCGTAAACGCAGCAACGGCATGAATTCGGGCGGACACGACGAACGCGAACAGACCCTCAATGCGATTTTGGTCGAGATGGATGGTTTCAGCTCGACCGACAAGGTCATTATCATTGCGGCAACCAATCGCGTCGACGTGCTCGACCCTGCCCTCTTACGCCCAGGACGTTTTGATCGCCATATCTCGGTGAGTTTACCAGACATCGCTGGACGTGAACAGATTCTGCAGGTTCACGCCGGGAAGGTCAAAATCGGCGGCGACAGCAACTTATCGATCATTGCTCGTGGTACCCCAGGCTTTAGCGGCGCTGATTTGGAATCTTTGATCAATGAATCGGCGCTCAATGCAGCGCGTTACGATCAAGACGTGATTCAGCAAAAAGATTTAGAATACGCACGCGATCGCGTCGCTTTTGGCCGCGAAAAGAAAACCGGTTCACGGGCGATGCCGGAAAAAGAACGCAAGATTACCGCTTATCACGAAGCAGGCCACGCTCTTCTGCAAATGATCGTCGAAGAAAAAGACGATCTGCACAAGGTCACCATTATTCCTCGTGGGCGTTCGCTGGGTTCAACCATGCATCTGCCGTCAGAAGACCGGCACACGCACGGTCGTCGTAAATTACTCTGTGATATTTCGATTCTCTTCGGCGGACGAATCGCTGAAGAAATGTTCTGCGGTGACATCACCACCGGCGCGTCGAATGACATCGAACGAGCCACGCAATTGGCTCGTGGCATGGTCTACGAATGGGGCATGTCAGAGAAAATGGGGCCACTGAAATATACCGAAGAGCGCGAAAGTATTCTTGGTTCAGATTCGGCGGTTTCGGTCGGCAATCAAACCCGCCGCGAATTGGACGAAGAAGTCCGTGGCATCATCGATGCTCAATATCAACTCGCGAAAAACCTCATTATCGCTAACCGCGATAAGGTCGAGCGCATTGCTCAAGCATTGTTGGAACACGAAACGCTCGACGTTCTCCAGGTAAAAATCTTGATGGATGGTGGAGATCTGCCGCCTCGTCGTCCGACGGTGATGGTGACCAAGAGTGAAATCGACGCCAAGGGCCCTCGCCCCGAAGCCGAACGTTCGCCCACCGGATTGGCGTTAGAGCCCAAGCTCGCCTGATTCAATAATGTAGCATTTGGGCAGATCCTGATGTTCCCAATTCATGGATGAGAGCATCAGGATCGTGTTTTACTCTATACGACATTGCTCAAGACGGCGATAGACGATGCCAGGTCGCGTTATTGATTGCTCGTTCCTGCTGCCAGCTTCTTCAGCCCTGCTAGATCACGTTTGCCGGTGCCAAGTTTGGGGATGGCTTCGACCAAGCGGACATCACGCGAGCGTGGGCGCCATAACGCCGGTAGCTCGGCGAGGTCGGCAAGAAGTTTTTCCCAATCGCCGGTGAAACCGGTGTGTAAGATCATGAGGCGTTCGCCTCGGGCCTCATCGGCGATGGAAGCGACGGCGATTTCGATGGCGGCATCTTGTCCGACGATGGTGAGTACGGCTTGGAATACAGCGGCTTCGACGTGATCCAGCGGCACCATTTCTCCGCCAATTTTTGCGAATCGAGCCATGCGGCCAGTGATGTGTACGAAGCCGTCTTCATCGACGCGACCGACATCGCCAGTGTTATATCCGTGGTGGACAAATGCTTTTTCGGTGAGGTCCGGACGGTCGAGATATCCCCGCATGCGCGACGTGCTTTGTACCACCAGCAGGCCTTCGCTTCCGGCTGGTAAAATGGTTTGGGTTTCAGGATCGATAGTGAAGACATTGAGCCCAGGAAGTGGTCGACCGACGGCGCCATCGCGACTGCGAATTTCAGTGACGCCATCTCGTTTGATCGGTAAAAGATTGACGGTTACGGTGGGCCCAAGTTCTGTGCAGCCATATCCTTCGAGGAGTTCGGCACCGTACCGTTCGCGGAATTGTTGCTTTAAATCTGGCGGACAGCGTTCAGCGCCGACGACGGCAAAACGCAGAGTTTTGAATTGTTCAGGTTCAATACGACGGAGGTAGCCACGGACGAACGTAGGTGTGCTGATCAGGAAGGTAGCGCCGCTTACTTTTGCCAACGCGCCGAGCGCCTTCGCATCAGTCGGATCTGGATGTGCCGCACTGGGCATACCCAAGACCATGCCGAGCCAGAAGCCAGGCACCAAACCGAAACTATGAAACAGCGGTAGGGGGCTAAGCAAAACGTCTCGTTCACCAGAGACTTCTAATCCTTGCGCGACGGCTGAAATATTAGCGAGCACTTGGCGATGCGTCAGCTCAACGCCTTTCGGATCGCCGGTAGAACCAGAGCTGAAAATGATCGCAGCAACATCCGTCGCTTTGGCGCGATTGAGCAGACGGCTCGGTAGACCATAGGCCGCACATGCAGACATGATGACCGCAAATGCAGACGTTTTTTCCATCACCACATCAAGCTGGACGAATCGTTGTGATAAACCGGGGTCGCCAATGCGTCGCAGATACGGTGTGGCGCTGATGATCGTACGAATGCCAGCCATCTCGCACATGCGTTTGAGTTGAACGGGACCAACGGTGTGGTTGAGGTTAACCGCTGTTCGTCCCATCAAAGCGAGGGCAAGATTTGCCATCGCGCCGCCACGTCCTGGCGGGAGAAGCAAACCAACGCAGCGCTCGTCATCGGCTAAGCCTAAGCGTCCGGCAAGAATTCGTGCCACGGCGACGAGTTTCCAATAACTCAGAACACCGTTGACGTCGCGGATGGCAGCGCGGAAAGGGTGCCGGCGCATGCGGGAAAGAACTTCTCCACCGAGCGTTCGGTGATTGCGATCAGATTGCGCCTGCGCGGATTGATAGCTAAGGGCCATGACTTGAGCGCGGGCTTCGGCGGCAGACGTCGTTGATGGCAAAGGAGCTCCGATGTTGAGGGATACCGCACGCTGAAGACGCGGAAATGCCCATGTTAATGAACGACTGGAAATGGTGCCCCACAGTCCATCAAGATGCGCGGGTACCACGGGTACGTTAGCGCGCGAGGCAATGCGCTCTAAGCCCGAACGGAAGGTGTCCATTTGTCCGCTGTGGGTTAATTTTCCTTCGGGAAAAATGACCACGACTTCACCGGCTTTGGCCGCTTCAATAGCGGCATCAATGGACGCTAATAATGCTCGGCGAGAATCTTCCGCTGCTACTGGGATGACGCCAGCCGCGCGTAGAAAAAGCCCGACGACCGGCATTTGTGTATATTGACGGTAGACTAAAAATCGCCCAGGACGCGGCAGATGTGACGCTAAAATAATTCCGTCGCTGTAGCTGACATGATTGCACACGACTAAGCAGCCGCCGCTGAGCGGAAGATTTTCTGCGCCTGTGACGCGGACGTCATAAGCGATTTTCACGATGAGCGCCATAAACCATCCAGCGCATTGTTTACGATAATGCCAGGACAGAGCACATGCGGTTACGAGCGTAAATGCCCCGCAGACTATGAAAGTCATTGCGGTCGTCAGTCCAGCGGCAGTGAGCCCGAGACAGATTCCGGCAGAAATAAAGGTACCAAAACTCCCGAGCACAGTGACAGCTGCCATCACCAGATTGCGTTGAGACGGTAATGAACGTTCTTGTAATAAAATGGTGACCGGCACTTCCCATAGGCCGCAGCCGATTCCGGTAACAAAGAGCCAAAAAACCATGATGAATGCATGACGATCAGCCATCAGTAAAGTTTGGTCGTGAATTGCAGCGGTTGTTCCAGCAAGTGTAAAAGCAGATCCAGCAATGAGGGCTCCCATTAATGGAAGTCCAGCAGGAAAAGCGCGAGTATTCAGTCGAGGAGCTATTACCGAACCGACAGCCATGCCCAGGACAATAGCAAGGTAGAGACCGATGGTTTCTGCACTGCTGAGTTTATAAGTAAAGTCTGCTATGGTATTGATTCCGGCGAACGCAGCACCACCCAGTGCCCAAAATCCAGCCAGAGCAAGGGCAGCAGACCAGGTGCCTGGGTTGTGATTCAGTGCGCGTATTTGTGTGATGACCATCCATGGCATGGCGATTGGCGTATGCGGTGCTTGTGCTTTGAGTGCTGGGATCCGATACGCACCAATGATTCCGCTGGTGCACAGTATGGTGCTCACGATTGCCAGTGACCACACCGTGGCTGAAGGCGTAAAATTTAAGCCTAATAATTTTAGGACACTCTCGATTTGGTTCGCATCTGTGCTGATCGCAAGGCATGTGCCGACTAAGATCGCGATGACGGTAGCTGCGGCTATGATAGCGTTGGCTTTAGCGAGTCGTTCGGGTGGCACCAGTTCTGGGATAACTGCGAGTTTCGTTGGGGCAAAAAACGAGCTGGCGATCGCCAAGAGGGCCAATGCACTGAGCATTAAAGTTGGGCTTGAGATGGCGAAACCCCAGATTCCTAAGGTTGCGATTGGCACATCGGCGATCCTGGCAGCACGAATAATGTGGTGTTTGGGATAGCGGTCACCCAGGCTTCCAGCCAGTGGAGCCAGTAGTACGAATGGCAGACTAAAAAGTATCAGAGCCCATGCGCCGTATGCCGCGCTTTGTTGCTTGGCCAGATCCATATTGTTCGGAAATTGCGTGTAAGCGACTGCTGAAAATAGAAAAAGTGCTACCTGGCGGAAGAGATTATCGATGCCCGCTCCAACGATGCAGGCGGTCAGATGTCCGCCGAGGCCTCGCGGAGTGGTGGAAGAAGCTAGATTGCTGGTTTGGTTTGACACGGGCGGGAGAGTCATCGGACAAGCATCCATGGGAAGGCTCCTTTTGTGGATGACGATAGATAACAAACGATAACATATAAGTCAACATCAGATCTGACGAGTGGCTTGTTTACATATTGGTCGCTGGACCGCTGCGTCTTCGTCAGGTAGATCTCTTACCAATGGCTGTGTGGACGGATGTCCGACGGTTCATTTATTGAGGGATGTTGTCTATGCAGATTCACGAAGAGAACCACGTCACCATCATTACGGTGCTCAATGAAGAGTGCGGAATGCTGATGAAATCCGTTGATTCGTTGCTTGAAAAGGGGCGCGTGCGCTACGTTTTCGATCTCTCGCAGGTCACCTTTCTCAATTCGGTGAGCATCGCGGCGATCATCGCCACGCGAAATCGGATCACCACTGCGGGTGGCAAAGTGGTCCTGTCGAACCTCGCCGATAACATCAAGGCGGTATTCCGTATCCTCAAGCTGGAACGCGTGTTCGATCTCACTTTGGATCTCGAAAGGGCGCTTGCACTGGTGCGTTGAGGGCGTTCTGCGGCCAGTGCGTTAATCCTGGCACAGCCATTGCGTTAGGTGGTCCAGCGGGCCCCCTCAAGCGGGAAACCGCTGGGAGGCACGACACATGCGACGGTCATCACCACATCTGCTGGTTCCGTTTTTGCTGGCCAGCGCGGCTTGCTTACAGGCGGAAAGCCTGTTCAAGGCCGAAACTCTGGCCGACGGCACGTTGTATTCGGATCAGGTGGCTCGGCGTGCTGGTGATCTGATCACCATTGTGGTGAAGGAAACCACGTCGATTAGCGAAAGTCAAAAAGCACAAAACAAGCGTGAAAACACGCTCGATGCGTCGGTTTCTTTGGTGCCGGGCACCAATCAATTACCTGCTGCAGTTGGCACCGCGTCAGCCGGAAAATTACCTGCTTTGAAAGCGGCTTCATCCAAAGATTTTAAAGGTGAGGGCAAATTCGAGGCTGAAGGTGAAGTGAAGGCAGTGATAACCGGTCGGGTGATTGATGTTCTTGATAATGGTAACTTGCTGGTTGAGGGCCGTCGTTCGGTAAAAGTCGGCAACGATACGAAAACCATCCTGATCACCGGCATCATTCGCACCGCTGATATCCAAGCGAACAACACCGTGCTTTCAGAAAAGTTGCACAACTTTCAGGTTTCCATTGTCGGAGAAGGGCCGCTCAGTCGCTCTTCGCACGAAGGATTTCTTGGTGAAATCCTCGACATTCTGTGGCCCTTTTAAGGCGGAACCATGCGATACATTTTTTTTGATATGGATCTGATCATTCTGGTGCTCGCTGGCGCAGCGATGCGTCGGCAACAGCAAGAACTCAGTGCCACCTCCTCACCAAAAAGTGTGCACCGTCGTCGGCGAACCCAGCGCACGGGCGACGACGAAAGTACCGTACGTGTGCTGACGCGGCTCAATAGTTTGGTTTTAGCGTTGGTTATCGTTGGGTTCGCTGAACTCGGTGCGGTAGAAGCACCAGTCAGCGAAACATCCGCAGCAGCAACTGTCGCGTTGTCGGATGCCAATGGCGTTCGCCTGAAAGATTTGTGCGATATTTACGGGGTTCGCGACAATCAATTGCATGGAATCGGTGTGGTGGTTGGTCTGTCAGGCACCGGTGACAAGACTCCTGCGACGGTGCGGATGCTGCGTCAACTCTTGGCGACAAAACATCTCAGCTTTTCAGAGAGCGATTTGCAGTCGAAGAACGTGGCCATGGTGGCGGTGACTGCCGATCTGCCGGCTTTTGCTCGCAATGGATCAAAGCTATACACGCAGATATCGTGTGTTGGAGATGCCAGTTCGCTGAAGGGCGGCGTGTTATTACAGACGCCTTTAGTGGCGGCCGACGAACGTATCTACGCCGTGGGTCAAGGAACGGTATCGGTCGGTGGATTCGGTAGTGCTGGGCCAAATATCGCAGCGACCGGCATCGATCACAAAAACATTGAAACCGTGGGTACATTGACCGCTGGGGCGATGGTTGAACGGGAAGTCCCAGTCAATTTATTGTATGGTGATCGTCTGCGCTTGGTGTTGAAAGATTCCGATTTCACCACCGCCAGTCGGGTGGCACGGGTGTTGGGAGAAAAATATGGTGTTGAACACGTCATCGCTGAAGACGCCACCATGATCACCTTAGGATTTGCTGAAAAACCCAGTGAAACGTTGTTAGTAGAAACCATTGCCCAGTTGCAGCAATTACGGGTGGCGCCTGACATGCGAGCTCGCGTAGTTATCAATGCTCGTACAGGAACGGTGGTTGCTGGCAGTCAGGTGCGTATCAGCGAAGTCGCGGTCAGTCATGGCGGTTTATCTCTGCGCGTCAGCCCAGTGGTCGAACGCCGTGCCGATCCCAATGATCGCAATAAAGTCATCGATACCGTGGCGTGGGTCGATCCGCTCACGCGTCAACGCTCACCGAATCCACCACCTGGTATTACGCCGACGCCGCAGCCAGGAACCTTCAGCGTGTTGTCAGGCGCAACCGTTGAAGACATCGCCAATGGTTTAAATGCGCTGGGTGCGCGCCCTAGAGATTTAGTCGCGATCTTCGAGGCCATTCAGCGCGCGGGCGCTCTTCATGCCGAACTGGTGGTGATGTAATGTCTGATCTCGCACTGACCCAAGGCGGAGGCTTACGCCCAGGTGGCGGCGATAAAGTCGCACACTTACATAAGGCTGCGGCGCAGTTCGAAGCGACCTTTTTGCAGCACATACTCAAGCCACTGGATGAGCACACGCTTGATGATGAGCCGATAATGGGCGGAGATTCGGCAACTTCTCAATTCAAAAGTCTTTATCATAGCGCCTTGAGCGAACAGTCTGCCGGAGGTCTCGGTATAGCGGACCTAGTCTTTAAAGAACTTTCAGCTCGCGCTGGTCTGTCGGCTACGCCGAATGCTCACACGAAGGAGATCAAGCCATGAATCCCACCGATTTGCTACCGGCCCTACGTGATCACTTGACCATGGAATTGGCATGTCATCGAAGTTTATTGGCGAATGCAGAACTCCAGCAACGAGAATTGATCGCCAACCATATGGAGCAGTTTGCTGATCTCGTGGCAAAAAGTGAGCCATTGATCGTTGAACAGAGCCGGCTGCGAAAGTCACGTGAACGAATACTGACTGGTTTCGCGACTATGCTGCAACGCACGGCCAAACCACTGTCGATTAGCGAAGTGATTACCTTGGCGGCAGAACCACTGAAGAGCGAGTTGTCAGCTCGCCACGTGGTGCTCAAAGACACGTTGTTGAAATTGCGGGTGGTCCACGAACGCAATCAATCGTTAGTTCGTCAAGGCTTGGGATTTGTTCGCGAATTGGTGGGAACGCTGACCGGCGAACCCGTTCAAGGTGGGTATGATCGTCGTGGTCAGGAAGGCAATCGGACTGGAAATGGTCGACTAGTGAATCTCGCCGGCTAAGGAATTATTTTAGACGGGAAGACCTCACAGAGAGGCGCAGGTCAATGACCTGCGCCATGTTTTTTTGCCATCGTTTCGTGCGGTTTACCCACGATTGGCAATCAAACAGCTAACAGATGAATAGGCACGGAGTGTGCGTTGTACCTCTGAGAACACTCCGGAGGCACTATGCCTGATTCCATGCTGATCGGCTTATCGGGACTTCAAGCGCACCAACGGGCGATTGAGGTAGCGAGTCATAATATCGCTAACGCGACCACTCCGGGATATACTCGGCAGCGGGCCGATCTGGCGGCAAACTCGCCTGAAAATGTGGCCCTCGGTCAAATCGGGCGCGGCGTTACGGTCGACGCGATCAAACGTGTAGCGAACGATTTAATCATTGAGCGGCTTCGTCAGTCCCAAAGTGAAACCAAACGTCTTGGCGCCTTAGATCAAACGTTAACGGCAGCAGAACAAACCTTCAATGAGCCTGGCGACACCGGACTTTCGGCGACGATCAATACTCTTTTTTCGAGTTTTGAAGATCTTTCGAATAACCCAGAGTCTACCGCGTTGCGTAGTAGTGTTGTTGCACAAATGGGGACCTTTACTTCGACTATGAACGGATTGGGCGATCGTCTGCAAAATTTGCGCGATGATCTTCGTGGTAGTTTGGAATCAGAGGTTTCTGAGGTCAACAATCTGACTACGCAGATTTCCGGTATTAATCAACAAATCCGCGACCTGAGCTTAACCGGCAATAACCCCAATGATCTGCTTGATCGACGCGATTCGCTGATCAATCAACTGTCTGAGCATTTGGATCTTCGCGTGCGGCATAATCTTGCGGATAGCTCGGTGATGATCGACTCGGGTGGTACGTTGTTGGTCGGTCGTGATTATGCAGAGCAATTGTCAGTGGGTTCGCAGCCAGATGGCTCATTGACCCTGCTGGCATCGAATAAGGTTGGTATCAGCGCTACTGGCGGCGGTATTGGTGCCGTGCTGGATCTTCATCAACGAATTATTCCTGGTTTAATCGATGATATCAATACCGTAAGCACGACCTTAGCGCTCGAAATGAACGCGCGACAATCCACCGGTACGAATAACGCTTTTCGTGCGAGTGCATTCACTTCCGAGAACGCGATCGATGGTTCGCTCACAGCGACGAATCTTGATAGTATTTTGCAAGTGAAAGGGGAATCAGGAACGCCTGGGTTGTCATCTGCATTTTTACCAAGTTTTACTGACGCCAACGGTAACGACGTGGCCCGTAACTTAACCATTAATGTGTATGATCCGACCACGAAAACGGCGGAGAAATACACGCTCCGTTACGATCCCGCGACGGGCGGCGGAGTTCGTTCGCTTGATGACATCGTCTCGGCGATCAACACGGGCAGATCGACTCCCTCCGGCGGCTTTACGTTGTACCCATCCAATGCGGGTGGCATTCATAACGTCACGGCGCGCAAGGTGCCGATTGATGGCGGCTATCGTCTCGAACTCTCAGCAGCAGGCGGCAAATCGATCGACTTCAGTGCAGCGCTTGATCTGGCTCCAACCACTGGCGCCTGGACGAGTGGTGCGACCACCGTGTCGGGAACTGATCTGAATTTGGCGAACCAACGCGTGGTTTTCACCGTGGTTGGCAATACGTTGCAAGCCAGCGTACAGAGTGCGATCGATGGTTCTTCACAGCCCTACGGAGCTTCTTTAGCGCTTGGTGGTGGCGCTGGGGTGATTGGATCATTGGGCCTGACGCTGACTCCGGTCGCATCGAATTATCACAACGGCGAACAATTTTCAGTCGACTTCGATAGCACGGGAACCGCGTTTGGAGGAAGTAAAACCCAGGTGCAGGAATGGACGCAGGGTGATGCGACGTTGAAAATTTCAGGTCGTTATACGGGTGCGGTAAGCTTTGCCCCAGGGCAAGACTGGTCGATGCGAGTTATTACCAGTGGCACGATCGGTGCCACGACGGGTGCGCCGCTGGTTGAGTTTTCGTATTTCAGCGGTCCAGCAGATGCGCCGGTTGCGCAAACCATTCAACGGGTGCTCGACGACAAAATGAAGGCAGGTTCACCCGTGCAAATCGCCGACGGCGTTTATGCGGTTTTTGGAGCTGGGACACTCAGCACTCCAGGGAATGAAGTGTCGTTCACCGTGGACGCGGAACCGGACCAAGCGCGACTTTTGCCCGCGCTTGGTATTAACACCATGTTTAGTGGTGATAGCGCATCGACGTTGTCGGTTAGCGAGGAGTTGCGCAAAGATCCGAATCGCTTGGGTATCGCTTCCTCGCGTTCAGAGGGGGACAATTCTAATCTGCGGAATATGAGCGCTATTCGACAGGACCGCATATTTGGCGATGGGAAGAGTACGCTGGAAGATTTTTATCATACCACCATCACTGGCCTGGGAGTTCGCGTCGCTGACACCAAACGGTTGAAAGATAATCAACAAGCCTTGGGCACGGCGTTGGAGAATCAACGTCAACAAACGAGCGGCGTCTCGATTGATGAGGAAGTCGCAAACCTCATTCTGATGCAGCAAGCCTACACGGCCTCAGCGCGCATTATCACCACCGCAAAAGAAAATATCACCACTTTGCTGGATCTGGTGCGCTGACCCTTTCAGCGTAGGAGAACATCATGTCTGAACGCGTTACTATCAATGCTATCAATAATACGGTCCTGGCAGACAACCAGCGGACCATTGCACGATTGGCGAATTATCAGGAACAACTTTCCTCTGGTAAGCGCATCAATCAAGTCAGTGACGATCCGGGTGCGGCGCGTTCAGCGCTGCGTTATCGAGCGGAATCCATGCAGACGACCAAGTATCTCGACAATATTTCCAAAGGCGATTCGTTTATTACTGCCAGTGACTCTGCGATGGAACAAATGTCGCAGGTGCTTGATGATGCCAAATCATTAGCCGTACAAGGAGCCAACGGCACCCAAGATGCAGCTAGTCGAAAAGCGCTGGGACAAAGTGTCGATTCATTATTGACGCGCTTGGTGGATCTTGCCAACACGGTTCATGACGGTCGCTATCTTTTTTCAGGCACGGCGACTTTTACCCAACCATTTGTCCGCAGCGCTGATGGCACGACGGTGGATTACCAAGGCAATCTTGACACTTTCGAAGTTCAGGTTGGCCCAGGCTCACAAGTGAATGTGAACCAAGATGGCAACACGTTGTTCAAACAGCAGGTCGACATTTTTGGTTCGTTGGTGGATTTGCGTGACGCGCTGCGTGCGAACGATGCGTCCAAGATTACCGGACTCGTGCAAACCGTCGATGACGCTCATTCGCATCTAAATGATCTCCATGGTGCGCTTGGTGGTACGGAACAGCGGCTGGAGTTAGCTCGCAATCAACTGGAATCAGCCAAGGTGAACCTCGATGGCTTGGTCAGCGCGGCTGAAGATGCTGATTTTCCAGAGATTATCTCTCAGATGCAGCTGGCACAGGTGGCGTTGGAGGCTGGGTTGAAAGCCGGAGCAAAGGTTCTACGCCCGTCCTTGCTCGATTTCCTCTGATCTGCAAGCGCTCGCAGACCAAGAACAGGAGTGTCACCAATCAGCGGAAACCGCTCGCTGGATTTGCTATGGTGCTTAGTGGACAGGCCTTGTATAAGTTCAACCAGCATGCGGCGAATTGCCATCATCAGCGACATTCACAGTAACATGCCCGCCCTCAACAATGTGTTGGCGGACATCGATCAACAGCGTGTGGATGCGATTTACTGCCTTGGCGACGTAGTCGGCTATGGTCCCGAACCCGTCGATGCCATGCGCACCATTCTTGACGTGTGCGAAGAAGGCAAAGTCATCGCCGGAAATCATGATCACGCGGCAATTCACGAGCCAATCGGCTTTAACGCTGAGGCCCGCGCTGCGGCATTGTGGACCAATCAAAAAATTCGTTCCAGCATGTTTTCATGGTTCGGCAAACGAAAACGCTACAAATGGCTGCGCGATCTGCCGACCAGTTTTTCCGAAGGCGATGTTCTTTACGTGCACGCTAGTCCGCGGAATCACCTCGAAGAATACATCCTGGAAGAACACACCCTTGGTCGCACTTTTTTAGGCGAAGACCCCAAGCAACTGCTTGATGAGAACTTCGCGCTGGTTCAACACACCTGCTTTATTGGTCATACCCATCGCCCTGGAGTCGTGACCGGCAACGACATGGTGTGGCACGGTATCAAAGGTTTGGACTATCGCTGGACCATGGATCCACGCAAAACCATCATCAACGTTGGCAGCGTTGGTCAGCCGCGCGATGGTGATCCGCGTTCATGTTATGTGATTTTTGACGGTGAATCAGTGGAATGGCGCCGAGTCGCCTACGATATTGAAAAGACCCGGAAGATGATTCTCGACATCCCGCAGCTTGGTCAGCATTTAGGCGACCGACTGCTCGTGGGTCGTTGATCTCGCCATTTATCGCTACGTTGAGCACAGTTTGCTGCGTCGTGATATGTCGACGACCGCAACTTTGCCCAGGCCAACCCTTGCAAGTCTAACCGCGCCACTATCTTCCGCGCTCCCTGCTAGCGGCCAACTGTGCCAAGGATGATGTCATGCCCAAGATGAAGAGCCACAAAGCGTCGAAGCGCCGTTTTCGTATCACGCCAACGGGCAAGATCTTGCGTACGCAGTGCGGAGTTCGTCACTTGCTGACCAACCGCAGCCCAAAGCGTCGCCGCAACTTGTCAAAGAAAGCGACGACCACGACCCCAGGCTATACCCGCCGTGCGCGTTACGCCTTGCTCATGGGTCAACCTTAAGCAATCAACCCTCAACTGATCGAGCCCTGATTTATCAGATATGGCGAGATCAGTTCCCTCAGCGTTGGCGAAGCTTCGGCTTCGTCAGCGATTTCTGAATCAACCCAAGTAGGCATAAAACGCCTCCCCGCCAGCCACATCGGCGCCGGGCTGTCATGAAAGGTATATCCCATGCGCGCAACTAATGGAGCCGCCCGTCATCGTTCTAAACTGCGACTGCTGAAGAAAGCCAAGGGCTACTACAGCGGTCGTCGCAAGATGTACACCGTCGCTTGCGAAGCCGTCATGCGTGCAGAGCAGATGGGCTTCCGCAATCGTAAGGAAAAGAAGCGTGAGTTCCGCGCTTTGTGGATCCGCCGTATCAGCATTTCGTGCCGTGGTATGGGCGAAGCGGGCATTCCGTACAGTCGTTTGATCGCTGGCT
The DNA here is from genome assembly GCA_043775355.1 of Planctomycetota bacterium. Taxonomy (GTDB): domain Bacteria; phylum Planctomycetota; class UBA11346; order UBA11346; family UBA11346; genus BOG-1363. The sequence continues at coordinate 12,773 of JAYVSL010000007.1, read as the reverse complement.
TACAGCTCGCTGATATTCGCCTCGATCGTAAGCAACTGAGCGAACTCGCTATTCACCAGCCAACGGCATTTGCCGATGTGGTGAAGCAGGCTAAGGCTGCTCTCGTTGCTGCGGGAAAATTGATTTAATGTAAACGTGTTTTATCTGCGCACAGCAGGTAAAATAAAATGTCAAAAGCACCCCATCCATTTTGGATGGGGTGCTTTTTTTGTGTTTTTCAAGATGGTGGAGATGATGACGACGTCGCTCGCATTAGGTCGTAAGCAACGCCTTCAACCGTCGCTGACATTCGCCGCTGGCGAAGGGTAGCGAGAACATACGGGATCCGGTACCAGCGTCGATATGGCCTTGTCGCCCTAAACGTAGTGAACGAATCGCGCGCACCGCAGCAGGGCTGTATTCGCTCATTTCGCGGGCCAGCGTAACCACGTGTTGTTCGTCATTGATGATGCGATCAATAAGATGCTCGCGTAGTGATTGCTCTGAGCCCAACATGGCGCCTTGCAGGAAAAGTTCTGAAGAAAAACGTTCACCGACTCGGCAAGCCATACGGCGAAGTCCGCCCATGCATGGCACGAGAGCCCAGGCTAAGCCTGGAAGCCCGATACGGATATCAGAATTCGCCGTGATAATATCGCAGCCAAGCGCCAATTCGAGTCCGGCCCCTAACGCGTACCCAGACAAGTGCGCGATGGTCACTCCAGGCCAAGCTTCAAGCGCTTCAATCACTTGATGGCCGAGTTGACTATAAGTGACTGCTTGTTGGGCGGTCAGGGTGGATAATTCGTTAATGTCTGCGCCGACCGAAAACAGGTTGGCGTCACCACTGATAATAAGCGGTACGGAATCATGACGAGCTTCATCAAGTAAGCTGGCCAGTCCGCGGAGCGTTGCGACATCGATCGCATTATAACGATCTGGTCGGCTCAGACACAAACGCAGGTAGCGCGAGTGACGTTCGACGCGGATTCGACGGATGCTAACAGTAGCCATAATGGGGCCTTGCCCAAACCCCAGCATCCGTGCGATGGGTGGTGACGGTGATCAATACCTCAAACAAGTACGCTCAGGACAAACGCCTCGCTAAGCTTGTACAACGGATCATCGGTGATCGGTCGACGGCAAGCAAACCTACTAACCCTCAAATGGTCCCCTGGTTGCGCCTTGAGGTCTTGGCTCTACGGTCCTCGCCTACATGAGCTGGGTCGATCGTTTCATCGGTATGTTCAGTCTCGATCTGGGAATCGATCTCGGCACTGCCAACACGTTGGTGGCGGTCCAAGGTCGGGGAGTGGTACTTTCGGAACCCAGCGTTGTCGCGGTCAAAAAAGGTACCAAGCAGGTGATGTCGGACGGCGATGCCGTTGGTGAACAAGCTAAAATTATGCTCGGAAAGAATCCTGGGCACATCGAAGTGGTTCGCCCGATGAAGGACGGAGTCATTGCTGATTTCGAAATTACCGAAGCGATGTTGCGTTATTTTATTCGTCGCACGCATGGTCGGCGCGGCCCATTCCGTCCACGGGTGGTGATCGCGGTGCCATCAGGCATCAACGAAGTGGAAAAACGCGCGGTGACGAACAGTGCGATGAGCGCTGGTGCGCGAAAAGTATTTCTCATTCCTAAACCAATGGCTTCTGCCATCGGCGCGGGCCTGCCGTTTGCTGATCCCATCGGCTCGATGATTGTCGATATCGGCGCCGGTACGACCGAAGTCGCCGTCATTTCGTTGGCGGGCATCGTCGCATCAGAATCGGTGCGCGTGGCGGGTGACGAATTATCGATGAGCATCGTGAAATATATTAAGACCGAATATAATGTGGTGGTCGGTGAAAACACCGCCGAATCCGTAAAGCATCAGATTGGCTGCGCTTTGGCACCGGCTGAAGAAATTCGCATGTCGATTCGTGGACGTGACATGCGCACGGGCATGCCACGGGCGATTGAAATTACCGCCAATGAAATTTACGAAGCGCTGAAGCCGCAGCTCATGGCGATTGTGAACTCGGTGAAAATGGTGCTAGAACGTACTCAACCCGAATTAGCAGCAGATTTAATGGAGCGTGGCATTTGTTTGGCCGGTGGCACCGCATTACTGAAGGGCCTGCCAGAACTCTTGTCGCGTGAAACCGGTCTGCCCGTGCGTATGGCGCAAGATCCCATGACTTCGGTTGCGCGTGGTTGTGCGGCGTTGTTGGACGACCTGGATGCGGTTCAGCAAATCTTGGAGTTGGGCACCGACCACTAAGGTCGGCCGCACCATGCCGCTGAACCCTGACACGATTGCCGCATTGCTCGACGCGCGAATTCGTGATCCGTTTTCGTTGTTAGGATTGCATCGTGAAGGTGATGCGTTGTGGGCGCGGATCTGGCTTCGCCAGGCAGAAAAAGTCACGCTCGTTCCCGTAGATGGCAGCAAGCCAGTCGTCCTCACCCGCATGGCGACTGATGGTTTGTTCGAAGGCCGCATTCCTGGGCGCAGCGAACCGTTCGCTTACACCTTGCAGGTTCAACGGCAGGGCGAGGGAAAACAGCAGGACGAAACAAAGAGCGAGCTGGTGCATGACGCTTATTCTTACGGGCCGCAGTTAGCGGAGTTTGATCTTGGCCTGTTCCAGGCTGGTCGTCATCTGCATCTTGGCGATATGTTGGGTGCTCACCTCATCACTATTGATGGCGTCAGTGGCGTACGCTTTGCCGTGTGGGCTCCGAATGCTGAACGTGTTTCAGTTGTTGGTGATTGGAATGCATTTGATGGTCGTTGGCATCCGATGCGTCCACGTTCGTCGGTTGGAGTGTGGGAATTATTTATTCCCGGCGTCGGTGCAGGAGCACGTTACAAGTTTGAAATCAGAACGAAGAGCGGAGAATTGCGGGTAAAAGCAGATCCTTTTGCCGCGACGGCGGAATTACCTCCGGCGACGGCGAGCGTTGTCGCGCCAACGGATGCCTATCGTTGGAATGATGCGAGCTGGCTGGCTGATCGCCGCATCAGGCCGCATCTTGAACGGCCGATGGCAATTTACGAATGCCATCTTGGTAGCTGGCAGCGTGGTCCTGAACCTGGCGATACCTGGCCAAATTACCGAGTGTTGGCTGATCAACTGATCGCGCACTGTAAACAGTTTGGCTTTACTCATCTCGAACTTCTGCCAGTAGCGCAACATCCTTACGAAGGTTCATGGGGCTATCAGGTCACTGGCCAATACGCGCCGAACAGCCGTCACGGTTCACCGGATGATTTTCGTATTTTCGTCGATCGTTGTCACGACGCCGGTATCGGCGTGATTATCGATTTTGTCCCAGGACATTTTCCGAAAGACGATTTCGCCCTCGCTCGCTTTGATGGCAGTACTTGTTTTGAGTACGAAGATCCGCGCGAAGGCGAACACCGCACCTGGGGAACGCATGTCTTCAATTTTCGTCGACCGGAAGTGCGCAATTTTCTGATCGCTGCTGCGCTGCATTGGATTCGTCGCTTTCACATTGATGCGTTGCGCGTTGATGCGGTATCGTCGATGCTGTACCGCAATTACGATCGCGAAGAAGGCGAATGGGTTGCGAATGAACAAGGCGGCATCGCCAATCTTGAAGCGGTTAGCTTTTTGCAGGAACTGACCAGCACCGTTCATCGGGAACATGCTGGAGTGCTGATGATTGCAGAAGAGAGCACCGCGTGGCAGGGGGTTACTGCTCCGACCGAAATGCAGGGGCTCGGCTTCGATCTCAAATGGAACATGGGATGGATGCACGATACGCTGCGGTATTTAGCGGAGGATCCGCTGATGCGCGCCGGCTGTCACGACTGGATTACGTTCCACCAGTGGTACGCCTACGACGACAAGTGGGTTTTGCCGTTGTCGCATGATGAAGTGGTGCACGGGAAAAAATCTCTGCTCGACAAGATGAGCGGTGACTGGTGGCGACGCCTAGCGCAATTGCGTTTGCTCTACGGTTACCAAGCGGCCATTCCTGGCCGTCCATTGTTGTTCCAAGGCGCTGAGTTTGCTCAGGGACGCGAGTGGGGTTGGCAGCGCAGCGTCGATTGGGATGAAGCGAAAGAACCCGGCCGTGCGGCTCTGGGCGTCTTCTTGGGCGAAGCACTGAAGTTATATAGCCGTGAGCCGGCATTACATGTGCGCGACGATCACCGTGATGGTTTTCAGTGGGTGGAGTGCGAAAATCGTCAGGAATCCGTGCTAGCCTTTATGCGTAAAGCTCCAGGAGCACCGGATATTTTGGTCGCGTTGAATTTCACTCCATTGGCGCGCTATGGCTATGCACTTGGAGTACCAAAACGTGGCGGCTGGACGGTGTTGCTCGATTCAGATGAGCAGCGTTTCGGTGGCAGTGGAGTTACCAATCAGCCTGTTATTGAGACCAGTCATGAACAGCACGGCATCTTCGCCGCGACCCTGCGACTGACGCTGCCGCCGCTCGGGATCGTTATTCTGCGCGCACCCGTTTGAGTTAACGTCCGAAAATACTTTCCAAGATCATTAACGAAACCCAGGCCACACCGGCACTGGCGGGAAGGGTCAATACCCAGGCAACCAGGATGTTGACGGCCATGCCCCAACGAACGGCTGCCAAACCGCGGCTAACGCCAGCTCCCATGACACTGGCGGTAATGCAATGGGTGGTCGACACTGGAATGCCACTCAGACTCGCGGCGATAATGGTAGCCGTGCCACTGGTTTGAGCGGCGAATCCCTGGAGTGGAGAGATCTTAATAATTTTGGTCCCCATGGTTTTTATAATGCGTTTGCCGCCCGCCATGGTGCCAAGGCACATGGCCAGAGCGCACGAAATCACGACCCACAGCGGCACGTCGGTTACAGATTTTCCCTTACCGTCGAGATGGGCAGTAGGAAGCACGTGCTCATGATGTTCTTTCAGGATGGCTGGTAGCGATGAAGCGGCGATCGATTGAACATACGCGGTGTTCTGTTCGGCCGTCGCATTGGTGGTGACCAGTGGTTGAGCCTGATGTGAAGCCATGAACGCGATCAATGCCATGGTAATGACGCCCATCACTTTTTGGGCATCGTTCATGCCGTGCGAAACGGACAACGTGCAGGCCGAGATGAGTTGCAGAGTTCGTGATCCGACCGCGACGGTATGGGGCCGGAGATGACGAACCAACCACAGCGAAAGCAGCATGAGTATAAACGCGGTCAGAAAGCCGATAATAGGCGATAAAACCAGTGGAATGGCAACTTTGCTCATCACTCCGCTCCAGTGGACAAAGGTGAATCCCTTCGACGCAACGACGGCACCGCACAGTCCACCGACCAAGGCATGCGAAGATGATGAGGGAATGCCCCACCACCAAGTCATCAGATTCCATGTGCTGGCGCCGATCAGCGCCGCGAGCACCACCAGTTGGGTAACATTAGCAGGATCAGCAATGCCCTTGGCGATGAATGACGCCACGGCGGTGCCAAGCAGTGCGCCCAGGAAATTAAAGATACCAGACACCACCACCGCCGTGCGCACCGACATCACCCCGGTCGAAACGCTCGTCGCAATCGCATTCGCGGCGTCGTGAAAACCATTGATGAAGTCGAAGATGAGCGCCGCGACGACAACCAGAATGAGCAGTTCAAGCATGCTTCACAGCGATCGAGGTCAGGGCGTCGGCGACTTGTTCACAGCGATTGACGGCTTTTTCGAGATCGTCGAGGACTTCTTTTTCGCGCAGGATATCTTTGGCATCAATGGCGGGATCATGAAAGAGCTTACTGATCGCGTCACGGAAAACCGCATCGCTGTCTTTTTCCAGCTGAGCAATTTCTTTGGCGCTGACGTGCAGTTCTTCGTAAGCGTGACGACGCAACAATGGTATCGAGCGCGCAATGATGGACGTACAGCCTTCGAGCTTATCGATCAGCAGGCACATCGGCGGGGTTGGCTTGGCGACTCCGAAGAGCACACAGGCGCGGGCCGTAGCATTGGCCAAGTCAGTGATGTCATCAAGGCGTTTGGACAGCTTCTGGAGATCTTCGCGATCAATCGGCGTAGCAAAGGTGCGCCCCAGTGCGTCTAGCATCTGATGGACAATCGCGTCACCCTGATGTTCCAGATCCTGCACCGTTGCGCGGACTTCTCCGGTAGCAGCGCCGGTGGTCAGTCGTTTGAGCGCCACCGAAGAGTGATGTGCAATAGTCGCCTGTTGCTCCAGAAAGTCGTAGAAATGGTCTTCCTTCGGAAGCAACCAGCGTAGAAACGTGGAAAATCGCATGGGCGGCATCGGATGGCAGATGAAGATCACGTCAAGAAGAGATGAAGATAATGGACGTCTTTGCCAGGTGTGGTGGCGCAGAGCGCTGAAGAGTCGCGCGTAACCCCTTGCCCGAAAGTGGTTCACGTTCTAAGGTCCGACCCATGCGACCAGCAAGTAAGCTAGAGCTCAAGGTCGGCATGCTGATAGTTGGCGGTATTATCGCGATCGTGGCCTTGGTGTTGCTGACCGACCGCATTCACTTTGACAGCTATTATGTGGTGCGCGCATACGTCGCTGATGCGGCGGGTTTGCGTCAGGGTTCTCCGGTCACCCTTGATGGTGTGCGCATTGGTGAGGTGGATAGCTTTTCGGTGGTGAGCGATCCGCGCGGCAATATTCAAGTCAAATTACGTGTGCGACAGAGTCATCCGATTCCCAAAGATGCGAAATTATCACTCGCCAGCAGCGGCATTTTCGGTGATAGCTTCATGGCATTTTCTGGTGCGACTGATCCGAAATCACCGTTATTGCCCATGGATAATACCGCTGAAGTGCAAGCTTCGCGTGGGTTTCTCGATAAAGCGGGTCAACAAGCTGAACTCATTTTGGCTGGGGTAAGTGATTTGCTCGCCGGTGAAACACGCAACGATATTAAACGCTTGATTCATGGCGCGGCGGATCTTGCTGAATCTGGAACACGGTTAGCCAACAACCTTGATGCGCATAATAAAATGCTGGGCGAAACGTTGACCTCAGTGAAGACGCTCAGTGATGATTTGCGGGTTACCGTTGCCGAATTACAGACTCGCGTTGATGGCACTCTTACCCGAGTTGATAACCTCGTCACCACAGTTGATACGCAGGCGAAAGACCTGGGAACCAAAGGGGCCGGCGCCATCGAACGGGTTGATGGCCTAGTTGCACGGGCAACCACCGTCCTGGAAAGTGCTGGGCCAGAATTGACCCAAACCTTGGTCGCGGCTCGCGCGCTTTCACAGCGCATTCAGCGGATTGCTGAAGCACTGACTTCGGGCGAGGGCGTTGCTGGCCAGTTGCTGGTCAACCGCCAACTCGCACAGGATCTGAATAATACCGCGATCGATTTAAGTCGGACGGCGGCTTTGATTGCCGATCATCCAGAAACCCTGGTTTTTGGCATGTCTACGCAAGAATCGGCGGCTCAACAGACACGACGTGAACGCGAAAAGCAGCGTCGTAGCTTTCACGAAGGCTATGGCGCAGGAATTCCGCTGGTCGTTGAGCCACCTGCACCTCAAGCGATTCCGGTCGCCAATCCTGTTGGAAAGCCGTGATACGGTAATGTGATTGAGGCTACGCTAGGAATACGGTGCAAAGTTTGGCCGTGAGACCGGATAAATGTTCGTCCGATTTGCGCTTCGCTCATGCACAGTATTTCCCAAAGAGGTAGTATTTTGTCTCGCGAAAAAGCGCATTTTTGATGTAGAGTGATGAGATTACCGTGTTTGACGGTGATCCACTTCAAAATTTCGCTGTCCACAACCGCCTTGGGTGACGTTTACGCTATGGCTAAAGCAGATGATTCAATGAAGTCGTCCCAGTTCCCTGAAGGGGAATTGAGACCAGTTAGCCAAGAACTAACTGGCACGCTTGGTGATTTTAGCATCGTTAAAAAAATTGGCGCTGGGGCGATGGGCGATGTGTATCTGGGCAAGCATAACACTTCCGGAGAGCTGGCGGCGATCAAGTTGATCACGGATAAACTTGCGCTTGATGAAAATTTCATCAGGCGATTTAAGCGTGAAATTGATGTGTTGTTAGGGCTCAATCATCCCAATATCGCTCGGGCTGTTGGTTACGGGGTTGATCAAGAGCGTTCGTTTCTTGCGCTCGAATACATTGAGGGGCCAAATCTTTCAGATGAATTGCGTGAACGCGGTGCGATGTTTGAGCAAGATGCCTTGATCATTGCCATTCATGTTGCTCGCGGCCTTGCGCACGCGTACAACGAAGCCGGTCTGGTTCATCGTGACATCAAGCCGATGAACATTCTTGTGAAACAGCAACGTGTTGGAAAACGCACCGGCTTGTTCATGGAAGAGGGCGACAAGGCCAAGATCATTGATTTCGGTTTAGCTAAACCAACGGACACCGACGATCAAAGTTTAACCATGACTGGCTTCGTCATGGGTACGCCGGCGTACATGTCGCCAGAACAAATTCGCTGTGATGCGACGTTGGATTTCCACGCCGATATGTACGCGCTTGGTGCGACCATGTTTCATCTCCTGACGGGACTTATTCCTTATCCAGGCAACGCACCAGCAGTGATCATGACTGGACATTTGACTCAGCCGATACCCGATCCTGGTGAGTTGGTGCCGAGCTTAAATCCGCTGACGCGAAAAATAGTCATGACCGCAATGGCAAAGCTGCCACGTGGACGTTTTGGTGATTTCCGTGCAATGATTAGCGCGTGTGAGAAAGCATTGAAGGAGCTCACACAAAATCCAGGTACCGTGCGCATGCTGCGTAAGCCTATGGTGCGTGGTGCCACGCCCACGGAGGGGAATAAGCAGGTTGCTCCGCCGCAAGACGAGCAAACCATGGGATTTCAAGCGATGCCAGGTGACAAAGAAGTGGGGCGGCGCGACAAAGACGATCCAAAATTAAAAAAAGCTACCGTTTCGTATACACGTCAAGCCTCAGTCACGACCAGTCAAATTTTTAAAGCGAATCCGAGTGTCGGTGGCAACGATGCCCTTGAGTCAAAGCGTGTCGAGTCAGTTCGATTACAGGCGAAAACGTTACCGGTGAATCCGACAGCGGGCAGCGATGCTTTGCGTAAGATCCAAACGGATAAGGTTGAAAAAGTCCGCACCACTGCGCGCCTGCGTAAAAACCAAGATCGCATGCAAGCGCTCGATTTGGAAGTTCGTCGCGGCTCAGCGCCGCTTGCTGGCGCTCGTGCGGTTCCGTTTACTGATCATTTGCGGGCTCACATTTTCGGCCTAACTCTGGTGTTGGTACTGGTGGCTTTGCTGGCGCTGTTCGTTCTTCAACAAGTAAAATGAGCGGTGATTTGGGGTAATAGCAGCTCTCAGCTCAGAGCTCAGAACTGTTCTATCGCTGCGTTTAGGCTCAGCTCTCAGAGCGACGAGAAGATAATTAAATTGGCTCGTAACTTTTAATAACGCCGTCATCACGCCGTCATCTTAAGTCGTTCTACTTTCCGGCGTCTCGCTAACGCACGGGACGTTACCGACCATTCGCAATAACCTTTCCAGGAGGAATATCCTATGTTTACGTGTGCACGGATTTTTTTGGCGATGTTGGTAGTGGTGTTTGCCCAGGCAGGCGAAAGCACCCCATCAGCGAATTCGTCAGGCGTAGTAGCTTTTATTTTGAAAAGCTCGGCCATTGGCGCTGATGGTTTGTTACCACAAGAATTCACTGGTGATGGCAGCGGAATAACACCGCCGTTGGAATGGAGCGGTGCGCCTGCCGGAACCAAAGGTTATGCGCTTATTATGAGCCACCTCGATCCTGAGGGGAAAACAAAATGGTATTGGACCCTCCATCACATTCCCGCTGAGGTCACGCATCTCGAAAAAAAATCACAGGATGTCGGCATCGCAGGCTTGAACAGTATCAATGACCTCGCTGGTTATGCGCCGCCACATTCCAAGGGCCCGGGATTAAAATATTACGTACTCACACTCTATGCATTGTCTGACTTGCCAAAATTGAACGTCCCGAACTCTTCAGTTACGGGAGCTATCTTGACTGCGGCGATAAAAGACTGCACCTTAAGTACGGCGGTTTTAAAAGTTGGCTATGATCGTACTGGAAAAACAGATAGCCCAGAGTCCAAGCCAGATCAGGGCCGAGGCGCCCCACCAGATCGTCCACGCACTGACGCACCATCACCTGCAGTGGCGCCAAGCGATGCTCCGCGTGCCGATACTCCACCGCTTCCAACCCCGGTGGGAACTATTCATGATATCGCGATAACCAAGGAGGGTACCTCTGCCGATGGTAAACCTATACCTGAGCAAGCGCGTTCATTTCTTGCGTATGTTGGCAAAATTAGTCTGGGGTTTGACCAAAATTTTCTCTACGTCCGCAGTGATAGCCTGCCCGACCATCGCATGATGGTCGGCATTACGGCTTGGCAGCAGCAAGTGCCCATACCGCAGTCGTACGTCGGTGACAACGCGTGGAGAATTCCGCTCAAGCCGGTCGTGGCAAAAACTCCGTTGTCAGCGAAAGACCATTTTTTCCGTGGCGCCATCGCGCTTGCGGCTAACGGCGTTCCCATTTTCAATCCGATAAAAAATGACGGGAAGACCGATACTCTTATCGCTGGCGAACTCGATGAATTTGGCGGACACTGCGGGCGAGCTGACGATTATCATTACCATACTGCGCCTTTACATCTCCAAAAAACCATTGGAGCGGGTAAACCGATTGCTTACGCGTTGGATGGATATCCGATTTTTGGTCTCAATGAAATCGACGGTACGGCCGCCAAAAATCTTGATGCTTTCAATGGTCACACCGATGCGCGCGGCAATTATCATTATCATGCGACGAAAACGTATCCATATCTGAATGGTGGTTTTTATGGCGAAGTGAGCGAACGTGGTGGACAAGTCGACCCACAGCCGGGCGCTACGCCGATTCGCGACGCTGGCGCGCCACTGCGCGGCGCCACGATTACGGATTTCGTCGCAGAGAATGCAAAGAAGTTTGCTTTGACGTACCGCGTCAATGGTCAGTCACGGACTCTGCGTTATTCGATCGAAACGAATGGTACCTATAAATTTATTATGCCGCTAGCCGATGGCACCACGAAAACCGAAGAGTACCGGCGCACGCTGCGTCGTGAGGGTCAGGGAGAAGGTCGACCACCGCGTCCTGATGAGCCACCTGCGCCGACCTCTCGTAGCGAGCATTCGTCTGTCGTTGGCGGATCGCAGCGGTGAAGAGGCCGACAAAGCACGGGTGAATGGCGTCGCGACGCCGCATCGCAAAGGCGATAAGTTGAAAATGCGAACGCAAAACAGCGGATAAATTCAGCCCGAGTTCTTCCGCAGATGGTCCAATTGCTGAGCGGCATCTTTCAAATGCAACAACGCCTTGACCGCGACTTCAGGTGACAAGCGAGCGGTCGGATCTTGAAATTGCTGATCACGCGCATGCGCAACTGCGGCCACCGCAAGATTCAAGCTACGAAGCACGTCGAGTAATTGTTGATCAATAGACGTTGGTGGAACCTGTGCGCCGTGCGATGAACGCTCCTTAAGCGTGCGATTGGCAAGCGGAGTACGTTCCTTGCCATCGGTTATCGTGCGGTTGTTGAGCGGTGTACGCGACATCGGCGCAAATCCTTGGATGGTTCGCCGATGATGGCTACCCAAGGTCCGCTGAGCAAGGAGCGCTTTAGTAACCGTAACTGGGTTCGGCGGTAGCGTGTATCGAGGTGACTACGCCCCAAATAATAACGGGTAAAAGTAACGTCCCAAGTATCGCGAGCGTTGTCGCCAGACGTTTCCACTCAGACCAGTGTCGTACGGGATTCAATATGGTGATGAACGGGGCTAGACCGGCCAATGCCAGCAATGGCAGAGTCCAATTTGGTAGATTGGAGTAACGGTTACTCAGCAACCATAACGTAGGTAAGATCAGTGCGATGACGGTGACCATTCCTTGAGCGTTGAACCAGTTCGGACGCCACCAGGCGATGACCAGCGCAGCGGTTAGTGCTGCGGTCAAGATTCCGCTGTATTGTGCGTGGGTTAAGCAATTGAAGAGCAAGAGACTCATGGCCGTCAGGCCACACAGCATGACGAAGGTGGTGAGCTGTATTTTTGCAGACGTTACGGTGTGCACACGTTCCCATGCCACCATCAACGTCGTCCATATCATCGCTCCACCGATAACCCAAGTCGCGATAGTGAGAGTACCTTCACTTTGTATTTGTGGCTTAAGCAGCAACCACACCGACAGCCCCGTAATAATGAGGCGCATGACGATGCGCCACGGCCATGGCCCGTGATGGCACATCGAACAGCAGGTGACCAGACCACCAGTCAGAGCGATCCATGCCGGCCAGTCTTGGACATCTTTGCCAGGCATCGCCCAGCCGCGAAAGCCAAGCTGACAGAGAGCAAAAATCACGGCGAGCAAAACCCCCGTGTAAACCTTTCTCTTTAGTAACGGTAACTGGGCAATCGCGGCCATTCCCACTGCCATCAGCAGCGGCGGAGCGACGATGCCCCAGGTAATCTCTTGTTGATCAATCATGGGATCTCCTGAGATCAATGATGAAGCAACGCCTGACTTCTTCCTGCTAATGAAGCCAGGCGTGCTGCTATTTGCAGGGAAAAAATCCGTAAATAACGATTACTTCTTTACGCTTTCGGTGGAAAAAGTGACGATGACGTCGTCGCTAATCCCATCGAGCATTTTGGTCATGCCGAATTCGCTGCGCTTAATCGTGAAGGTACTTTCAAAACCAATGCGGTAACCACCCCAAGGATCTTTTCCTTCGCCAACTTTCACG
>JAYVSL010000006.1:0-12853 GCA_043775355.1 Planctomycetota bacterium | reverse complement strand
CGATAATTCGCTGACACGTTCCTCTAACTGATGCGAACTCGGCTGAATGTATCGATCGGACGAAGCCATGACCATGACATAACCATTGGAGTTCCATTAGCAGCGAATTCTTCGCGCGGGGCGCCACTGGTTTCTGAGTAGTTACAACATTTCTTGGTCACCTCTTCACGAGCCGTAGGTTGATTCGCCTTACCTTGACTCATCTATGGCCCCTCCGACCGTTCCGAGTCCACGACCGCGACGATCACCTGGGGAATCATTCATGGGTAAGCACAATAAATCGTCTCCCTATCGCTTAGGCATTGATCTTGGCGGGACTAAAATCCACGCCGTGGTGATTGATCCCAAAGGCCGCGTCTTGGCATCTGCGCGTCGCGCGACTCAAAGTGAGGACGGTTACAAAGCTGTTTTGAAGCGTATCGCCGTCACCGCTCATGAAGTGGCAGAGGCGGCCGGAGTAAAAGTTGACAGTTTGCCGTCAATCGGCCTGGGCATGCCCGGTCCGATTGATGATCTTCGCGGCATGGTTCATCTGGCTCCCAACCTTGGTTGGCGTGAATGTCCGGTGGCTGCGGATTTGAAAAAGCTGCTCACGCGTCCAGTGGTGCTCGGCAACGATGCCAACTTTGGTTGTTTGGGCGAAGTCACTCACGGCGCAGGCGTTGGCGCGTCCAGTGCCTTTGCCGCTTTTGTCGGCACTGGCCTTGGCGGTGGCGTCGTGATGAATGGGCACTTGGTCAATGGCCTGCATGGTTTTGCTGGTGAAATTGGACATATTCAAGCGCCGTTCACTGATGCGCGTTGTGGCTGTGGATTGCGCGGCTGCTTGGAAACCTCGGCAAGTAAAGTCGGCATCATACGCATGATTTTACAACAACAGGATGAGGGCACGCGCAGCTTGATCAAACTCAAGAAGAAAGATCGTCTGAAATCCTCGCAACTACGCGAAGCCTGGAAGCATAAATGTCCGGCAACCCGAGCTGCGGTGACGGAATCCTGTCGTGCGATCGGCTGGGGTTTGGCTATGGTTGCAGGGGTTATTGATCCGCAAGTTTTCATCCTTGGTGGCGGTGTCATGGAAGCGATGGGGCGCGATCTTTTACCGCTGGTTAAAAAAGGGATGAAAGAATTCAGCATGTCATATCGAGAGCGTGCCGTTGATTTGCGGCTTGCGGCTTTGGGCGATGACGCCGTCGCCATCGGTGCAGCGGTAGCCGCATCAATGCCTGGTGATCAGGAGGTATAAGATGACCACGGCACAAGCAGTCACGGAATCGGCACGGCAAGTCGCCGTCGTGGATTGCGGTACTAGTTCGGTGCGCGCTTTTATCGCGCAATTACCTGCTGGTTCGGGCGAGCATCAGGTGCTGGAAGACTTGTCTTTCCCGGTGGAATTAACCGAAGCTTTCGTCAGTGGAAAATTATCACGTCAAGCCATGGATGGGGTGGTGAATGCGTTCACCGCCATTGCGGCTTCAGCGCGAACCTATGGCATCACGGCGATTCGTGCGGTGGGGACCGCGGCTTTGCGCGAAGCGGTGAATTCCGACGTCTTGGTGGAACGCTTACGAGCGCACCTGGGCATTGATCTGGAAATCATTGATAACGCCGAAGAAGCCCGCCTTTATAGCGAAGCCTTGCGTCAGGTTGTCGTTCGTGCGCGCTGTGATTTACCTGGCCGCACGTTGATGATCGATCTTGGCGGCGGCAGCACCTGCATTGGTTTACTTGCTAATGGCAGGCTGGTGCATTCGGTCGATGAGCATTACGGTTCGGTACGTATTCTCGAACAGTTTCATTTCTTGCGCGATAACAGTGAATTTGTTCTGACTATCGATCGTTTTGCTTTGGGCGCAGCGCGCATGATGCTCGATCGTTTGCCCAAGGGACAGATCAATCATCTGGTCATTACCGGCGGTGACGTGCGCAATCTCTGTTCGTTGCTCACGCGCAAAAAAGGAAAAGGCGGTATTGTGCCATTAGCGGTGAAAGAGGTCAGTGCTTGGTACCAGCGCATGCAGGTGCTTAATCCCTTAGAGCGCGCCAATGCTTGTGCAACCGATCCGCGTTCGGCGGCGTTATTATTGCCAGCCGCAAGTTTAATTAGGCATCTGAGTACAGAAATTGCGGCGACTGAGGTGTTGGTACCGTATCTCACTTTGCGCGATGGCCTGATCGCTGATCTGATGCCGGGTTCTCACGGGGCACATTATTTAAGCGCGGCGGATTTGGTGGCTGAAGGTTTACAATTGGTTGCGCGCTACGGTGGAAATGCTGGCTACGCAGAAAATACGGCAAGTTTGTCCACCCAAATTTTTGATCAGACGGTGAGTCTGCATGGCTTGGGTGAACGCGAGCGAGCGTTGCTGGAGTTCTCCGCCTTGGTTCATGACATTGGTTCGTACATCAATGTGCGCAATCGGCACAAGCATTCGATGTACATTATCGAATCGTCTGATGTCGCTGGATTGAGTGCGATAGAAAAAGAAATGGTCGCCAACATTGCGCGGTACCATCGTAAAAGTGCGCCCGAAGCGCATCATCTGGAATTCCAGTCACTGCCCCGTGGAAAACGCGTGGTGGTGTCACATCTCGCGGCGATTCTGCGCTTAGCTTACGGCCTTGATGTTGAGCGGACTCAGCGCATCAAAAAGGTTCGTTGCGAAGTCGCCGATGGTTGTTTGCTCATACATGTCGATCGTCGTCAAATTGCCCTTGAGCGTTGGTCGCTCAGCGGCAAGTCGGGAATGTTTGGTGAGGTATTTGGTCTAGATGTCGCCGTCGTTGCGCGTGAGGAAACATGAGTCGTAAACCCGAAGTTCAACCGCAGGTTCCGCTCACGAGTCGATTTGCTCCAAAGGAGGAGGTCGTTCGCCCGCCACGGCATGCGCTGGATGATCGTCAGCGTTATTTCAGTCGTGAACTGTCATGGCTGGCGTTCAACCGCCGTGTTTTGGAAGAAGCGCAGGACGTCAGCAAACCGTTGCTCGAACGGATTAAATTTTTAGCCATTGTCAGTTCGAATCTTGATGAATTTGTCATGGTGCGTTTGGCCGAAGTCCATGCGCTGGCTCATCGACGTGGCGGTGGCGGCATCGAATTACCAGAAACCGGCGATGCACCGCGCCTGTTGGATGAGATTCGCGGTGAAATCGCACGCTTAATCGACGATCAATATCGTTGCTGGCGCGAAGATTTAGTTCCGCGACTGGCTGCCGAGGGCTACCTGCTCGTTCAGCAACAACAGTGGAGCGCATTGGATGACGAAAGCCTGCGGGCACATTTCCGCAATCAACTTGAACCGATACTGACACCGTTGGGCGTCGACCCAACCAAGCCATTTCCGATGGTGGCGAATCGCGGATTGACCGTCGCCGTGCGTTTGGAGTCGCTCGATCCCACGGCGACCACGGGCGAACGCAAAGCCCTGGTGGCCGTTCCCAGTGGCAATCGTTTGGTGACGTTGGTCGATGGCGTCGGTCGTTTCGCTTTGAGCGAAAATATTGTCAGTGCCTATGTCGATAGTCTTTTCCCAGGCTACCGCATTTTGGGACGCTGCTTGTTTCGCGTCACCCGCGACGGCGCTCTCGACATTGATGAAAATCAGACCGCTGATTTGTTGAGTGAAATTGAAAATGAATTATCAAGCCGTGAACACAGCTGTGCGGTACGACTCGAAGTCGCGGCCACGGGCGATGAAAAATTGCGGACCTGGTTACAGCAAGCCATGGAATTGGATGCCGCCGATCTCAATCCGATTGATGGACCAATGGATTTGACGCTGTTATTTGCGCTGTCTGAGCGCATCGATCGCGCCGATCTGCGCGACAAACCATTGTCGCCGACGCTGTATCCGCAAGACTGGTCAGAGCCATTCGCGCGCATCAAACAAGGTGACTTGCTGCTGCATCATCCGTTTCAAAGTTACCAACGAGTCGTTGAATTGGTTGAGCGCGCCGCCGAAGATCCGAAAGTTTTGGCGATCAAGCAGACCCTCTACCGGGTGTCGGTGACGTCGCCGATCATGCGCGCGCTGATGCGCGCCGCTCGCGCGGGGAAGCAAGTCACGTTGTTAATTGAACTCAAAGCACGCTTCGACGAAGCCACCAATATCCGTTGGGCGCGTGCGTTGGAAGAAGCTGGCGCGCACGTGGTGTACGGCTTGGTTGGACTGAAAGTGCATGCGAAATTACTGATGATTATTCGCCGGGAAGAGGACGGCATTCGTCGTTACTGCCATCTCGGAACGGGAAATTACAATGATAAAACTGCGCGGCTCTATACCGATCTGAGTTACCTAACGTGTAACGAAGCCGTCGGTCGCGACGTGGCCGCATTGTTCAACATGCTCACCGGTTATAGCCAACCGCCAGAATGGGAACGTCTGGCGGTGGCACCGCTGACCATGCGTAAGCGTTTTGTTGAATGGATTCGGCGCGAAGCGGAGCACGCTCGTACGCGTAAAGATCGCGGCGGTGGACGCATTATTGCCAAGTTCAATAGCTTGGTGGATCAAGGCCTGTGCGATGAATTGTATGCCGCTTCGCAAGCAGGAGTGAAAATCGATTTGATTGTCCGTGGTATGTGCATTTTGCGTGCCGGGGTTCCCGGCTTGTCAGAAAACATTCGTGTGCGCTCGTTGGTTGGTCGTTTGCTCGAACACAGTCGTATTTACTATTTCGGCAATTTGGGTGACCCGGTGATGGTCCTCGGCTCTGCCGACTGGATGTCGCGCAATCTTGATCGACGGGTTGAATGTCTGGTACGGATTAATGATGAAACTTTGCGTCAGCGCCTCGTTGGGATTTTGGAGTGCTGCTTAACTGATACGGCACAGGCTCGTGAGATGAATCCTGACGGCACGTATCGGCGGGTGCGTCCAGCACCTGGGCAGGCGGCTCGTTCCAGTTTTGACGCTTTGATGGCCGAGGGCGCCGCGTTAGAGCGGCCAGTCGAGGACGACGAACGTCTCGCCCCTCAGTTTACGCCGAGGCGTAAAGGCGAATGAGCGCTCAATAGGGCCAATTTGGGCCATGTTCGCCCGCTCGGTGCTCAGATATTCCCCCACCACCCGAGGTGTGCCGACCGCTAACAGCAACCACTGCCGCAAAGGATGTTGGCAACCAGCGGCAAGAGCGTAGGAACGAAGCCCCAAGGACGATCACCAAATGGCTCATGATTCGTCGGATCCGGCGCTCGCAGTTGCGTCCAAGCGCATTGTCGATTTGCAAGCTGACCTCACCGCGACGCGAAAAGGCATGCTGCACCAGTTCACGCTGGCGGGCAAACTGATCAAATCCGTTTTCGCCATCGATAATGATTACTTTGGTGGCCGTTTTCAGGATAAGCAGGATCAAGATAATCCCGACCCTTTCCGCGATCTTGCGGTTGCGACCAAAGTGGTTGAGGCGGTCAGTGAAGAACTGCAAGGCGCCAGTGCTTTTGCTGATAGCCCGGTGTTGCGTGATGGCATTGCCAATCTCATCGCGGCGCTTGAGTCAGCCCGTGCTGCGGCAATGGAAATGGAAAAGTCCGGCCTCGACGCGATCGGCTTACCCGTGAAGCCCGAGGGCGTAAAGACACGGATATTCCCAGAGAATAATCCTCCGGGTTGCTTGGCTGAGGCGGCTAACTCGGTGCATGATTTGAACGCGATGATGACTCGTACGCGTGACCGTTTTTCGGCCATGCGCATGATGATGAATGAAGCTGAACGTGCGCGTAGCGAAGCCGAAAGCAGCGTGACTCCGGTCAACGTCGATAAAATCGCAACGGATGTCAGCAATGAATTGAAAGCGGTTCAGCAAGATCTGAAATTGACTCGTTCGCAATTGATGTCGACGGTCGATAGTCATTCTCAGACGCTGAAAAGTCTTCGCACGGAATTGGAACGCGCTCGACGTGACGCTGCTTCTGAAGCCGATCTGCGCCAGGCTGATCGCGCTGAAGCCCGCAGCTTAGCGGCAGAGATCGCACGCCAGGTTGAACTCAGCATGCCGCCAGGAAGTGGTGACGACCTAGAAATTACGCTCTCAGTGTTACGCGAAGCATTGAACGATGATCAGGATATGGCGTCACTCGCGTCTGCTACCGAAGGCGTGGTGGTGGACTGGGTGCGGCTGAGCGGTCAGCAAAAAGGTAAGACTCCTGGTGCTGCCGATGACGGTCGCTTGGCATCGTTAGAAAAAAATCTGGCGGTGGCTCAAGCTGCAGCGGCGGAAGCGCAACAGCTGAAAGTACGTTTGGCTGAGGTCGAACGCCGTGCGGCTTTGAGCGAGCAAGAACTTGCGAAGCACAAAGAACTCCAGCCAAAAACTGAGCCCTCGGCGTCGGCCCAAGCTGCGCAAGTTGCGACAGAAACGTTAGCGCTGAAGACAAAATTGGCGGAGGTCGAAGCCGCTTTGGCAACGCGCGAGCGCGATCTGAAGCAAGCAAAAGAATTTGCCGCAACGGCGCAACAGCAGATTGATCTGGCAAGTAAATCAGCGCAACAAGGCCTCGATGTAAATGGTCGTGACATCACGGCCCTGCGAGCGCAGTTGTCGCAGGCGACGACCACTTTACGTTTGAAAGAAGACGAAGCCAAGCGTGCGCGTGAGGCTCTTCAGCAAGAACAAACGAAGAACGCTGACGTCGCACAAAATCTCACCCGTCAATTACACGGGGCGCAAGAAAAGCTCGCCGTCAGCACCAGTGAATTGCAAGGTGCACGAAGCCAAGCGGTGGATCTGACCAAACAACTGACTGAAGCGGCGCAGCGGGCAACGCAAAGTCGTGAAACTGAGCTCAAGCAATTACGCGAACTTCAGTCGCGTGAATTGAAACAAGCGATTGATGCCAAAGTTATTGCCGAAACGAAATGGCAACAGCTTGAAGCGACGGCCAAGCATAACGAGATGCAGCGTAGCGCCGAAGTGAGCGAGGCGCGTAAGACCATCGCGACACTCGAAGCGCGTTTGGCTGAACAGCAAAGTAAGCTCGAAACGACGGGCGCCGAATCGGCCAAGCTGAAAAGCGAGCTCGGTCGGATTACGGGCGAACACGCCAAGGCGACCGCCAGTTTGGAATTCACCACGGCACGTGAACAGCAACTTGGCGTTGATCGCGAACGGATTGAGCGCGAACGCGTCGAACTCCAAGCGCGTTTAGAAGCGCTGCGTAAAACCAGTGACGCGATCAACAGTCAAAATGAACAGAGCTTGAGTGCGTTGAAAAAACAACTGGCCGAGGTCAAGGCCGCCGAAGAATCTGCTCGCGCTCAGCTCAGTCGCCTGACGACGGAATCAGCCGCGCTTGGTGAACGTCAAGGCAAGACCGATCATGATTTGGTCGCTCTGCGCAGCGAAAAAGAGCGCATCGCCGCAAGTATTCACAGCGTCACCCAAGAACGTGACCAAGCACGACTCAAGCTCAGTGAAATTGAACGAGAACGCGCCCGTCAGATCGAAGCGCTGGGACGCGCGGAATTGCAAGTTCGCACGCTGACCAGCGACGCGGCTCAGCTTAAACGCAGTGAACAAGAAGCTACGTTGCGAGCGGAAAAAATGTCCGCGGAATTGGCGCAGTTGCGCGAACGTTTGTTGGCCTCGCAGCAGGTCGGCGCTCAAGCCAGTGCTCAGCAATCAGCGCTGAAAGATCAAGAAGCCAAGCTGATGGGCGAACGTGATGCTGCCCGTGTGGCCGCTGCAAGTACCGGCGTGGAACGCGATCGCTTGAAAGCCCAGGCTGATCGTCTGCAAAGCGATCATGACGCTTTAGCGAAACGTTTAGAAGAGCGCGAAACCCAGCTCAATGCACGCTTAACCGATGTCAGTCGCCAGCTGGGTGAATTGAAGCAGGCTAATACTCGTTTGGCTGCCGAGAGTGAACGCCTCCAGGCCGAGGCTGTCCGCGCTGCCAATGCTCGCAGCGATGCCAAAGACGCGGTCGAACGCAAAGATTCAACCAGTACGTGGACCAAGCGTTTGTCGGAAAGTTCCGCTGCGGTTGATCAAGCACGCATGCGCACGGACGAGCTGGAACGCAAAGTCGAAGAATTACGCAGCCATTTAGCGCAGGCTGAAGAACGCACGGCACGTCAGGCTCAAAGTGATGCTCACTTGCGTGAACGCGTCGGTGACGTGGAGCGTCGTGAATTAGCGTTGCAGCAACAGCTCGCGAATGCCAAAGCGGACTCTGAGCAAGCGCGTACGCGACTCACCACAGTTGAGAAAGATTTGGCAGCAGCAAAGACTACATTGGAAGAAGCCGACGCGCGACGCGAACGACAGAAAGTGCGTTTCGATGCACTCATGCGTGAAGCGCGTGACGCCGTTGCCTCAGCCGCCAAACGTCAAAGCCAGATGGAAGACGCGGATAAAGAAATTATCTCAGATCTGTTAAAAAAAGTTCAAGATTTACGTCTGCGCACCGGCACGAATGGGTAATTTGTTCAGCTGTTTAGGCCAGTTAGACCGTGTTGTTTTTCAGACCAAGTGCGCAATGCGAAAGAGCGCAAAGCATAAGTGGAACGGATGACATGGGTCAGATAAAGGGTCAGATAAAGGGTCAGATGAAGGGTCAGATGAAGGGTCAAATGAAAGAGTGGACGCTGGATCGCGGCCTTCAGCAACCGCTCAGCTTTATTGGCGAATTAATCATTTATTTAGACGGCACCGGCCAGCGCTCATTGTGGCAGAGCTTGATTGGCGGTGGACGTTGGCATTCGCTGTCAGTCTTTCGTACCCGCGAAGGACGCTGGGTGGTCTACATTACGTTTCGTACTCGCGTTCAAGGCGAGCTCGATAATCGCGAAGCGTTTTGGTGTGATCAGCCTGCCGACCTTCCCGCCGTATTTGCTCAGTATCAACAGGTCGCTTTTCCTGTTCTGGCCGCCCGCATGGTCGGAGATCCCGCATCAAGCCAGCGAAATGCGATTGAATTAATGGCGCGTTATCAACGCCAAGTAGCGCAAATTCTTTCTGCGATTCCAGCGGCGAAGGTCAAGATTGGTTAGACGCTGTTTGGAAATTGGAGAATAACATGGGGGACCGGAGAACCGGAGAACCCAAAAGCCAAAAAACCGCGTTGATTATTTGGCTTTGAATCTGTTCTTTCTCCGGTCCTTCGGTCCTCCATGTCAGATTTCACCTTTTTCTGAGAGCTTCTTAGAAATCGTTCGCCGGAAATTTAGAAAATCAGCCACCAACAACCGACGGCAATCGTGGCGCATGATGACCATGCCAGAACGCCGCGATGAAATCCTGACGACACGCCTCTGACACTCGCCAGCCAACCGATGCCTGCGGCAAATGCACACATAGCGAGAATGCTGCCGACCACGAATCCAGCGAGATACGTCATGACTCCCGCAAAGGTCGGAAAGGCGAGCGCGAGTAAAATACCGACGAAATGCGAACCTCCCGCACATCCGTGCAGGACGCCGATGGCATACGGCGCAAGACGGTGACGGGCGGTGGTAGAATTGATGGGAATAGCGACATGAGTGTGCGTTTGACCATCGGCATGCGTGTGGGTCGTCATCGCACGCGCTGATGGCATGCGACTCAGGCGCCATAAACCCCACGCGCCAATGGCTAATAACATGATGCCGACCAACCATTCGCATGAGCGAGAAAACAGCTCGACCGCCATGACGTGGGCCATTATTCCGGCGATGAATCCAATAATCACCACGCCCAGTGAATGTCCCAAGCCCCAGCGCAAACCAATGGTCCACACGCGATTTCGTTCGACACATGCCATCGGCGCAATGGCGCTCAAATGATCAGGGCCAGAAAATACATGAATGAGGCCAACGGCGAGACCAGTGAAGAGGGCGGTGATCATAAGCGTTTGCAGACTATCGGCGCTATCATAATTGCGAGCTGGCTATTGATGCAGCACCACGCGCGCGATCCAGCGAGCGTCAGCATAATAAACACCGGATAAAACCACAGGTTGACCGTGACGACGGCCAACGAGTCACTGACGCGCGAAGTACAAGCGCTCGGTCACTCTTGCTTCAACGTGTTTTGCCATAAGTCGTACACCCTGCCCGCAAACAGCCATCGTCATGGCTGATTTCAATCCAAGTCCCTGGAGTTTTCAAATGTCGACTTCTTCACGCATCGTTGCCACGCAACGCCTGCTGCTCGTTCCTACATTGATGTCGTTGGTCGCCGTAGCGGTGTCGGCAGAACCAACACCAAAAGTCACCCCAGCCCCCGTTGTCACGCCAACATCCAACGAAGTCATCACCGTAACAGCGACCAAGCAGAGCGCTGACGAACATCGTTTGCCCGCTTCAGTGACAGCCGTCACCGAAGAAAAGATCAATCAACGCGGCGCGCATTCGCTGGCGGAGTTGTCGCAGCTCAGCCCGAACCTGACGCAGTTCACCGATAAGCCGAACGGCCAACTGTCGGTGCGCGGCATTGGCAGCGGAGAACTCCCGCGTTTTGGTGGCGAAGAAAATCCCACGCGTGGTCGTCATCCGGCAGTCGTGCTGTACGTCGACGGCGCACCGGTTGATGCCGAACGTGGTTTAGCCGCGTTCGACGATCCGCTTGATGTGCAACAAGTGGAAGTGCTGCGCGGTCCACAAGGCACGCTGTATGGCCGTAATGCCTTGGGCGGTGTGGTCAGCGTCCTCAGTCGTGATCCTGGCGCACAGGCAGAGCTGGATGGTCGGATTTTCTACGGCACCGATAATGAATTGCGTGCTGCGGTTGCTGGCGGCGGCCCGTTGGCCAACGGCCTCGGCCTGCGCCTTGCCGGTGGATATAGTCGCAGCGATGGGTCGCTGAAAAACGTCACCACGGGTGATGACAAAACCGCCAGTTGGGATCGTCTGCAATCGCGCGGCAAAATGTTGTATCAGGCGTCAGACGTGCTCGATCTGCGTTTCACCGTCGGAGGCTCGCGCTATCAAGGCTCCACCGATATGTGGGTGCCGTATGATCGCCGCGAACAACGTGAAACCGTGACCAACGCGCCAAGCGACGACACCATTACCGGCATCACCACCGCATTGCAGGCAGATTGGCATTGGGATAAAGCAACCACGCTCACTGCTATCTTGGGAATAAGTCAGGCGAAAGAAGATGTCGCCTATGACTCCGACCGCTCGGCTTTAGATCTGGGAAGGACGGATGGTTCGAACACCGCCACCACCGGATCGCTTGAGGTTCGTCTGGCGCATCAGGATAATGGTCCGCTGCAATGGTTGACTGGGATTTATGCGGCGCGGGATAAATTGGATTATCAGACGAGTACGCATTTTAGCGATGTGTTGCTCGCCCCAAATTTTCCTTACTATGTAGCCCTTCGTCAGGCAGAAAACTATCATAAAGAAAGTGAAACCGCTGCCACCAGCGCAGCGTTGTTCGGCGAAGGAACATATAACTTTGACACCCACTGGGCACTGACGCTAGGCTTGAGGGTGGGCTATGAAGCCAGCACGCTCGACTGGCAACAGCAACAACAGTCAAGTTCGGCTAACTTTTTTGTCCCTGATGCATCCTTTGCGTATTCTGGCGATCGCAGTGAAGTCCATGCGCTACCGAAGGCCGCGCTCGCCTACCACTTCGATGATGAGCGAATGCTGTATGGCAGCGTGGCACAAGGATATCGCGCTGGCGGTTTGAATGCCAACGCCACCTCGCTGACGTCGGCCCAAACAGAATACGATCCCGAATATACCTGGAATTATGAACTTGGATTGCGCTCGTTATGGTTTGAACGTGCTATCGCTTTCAATCTCACCGGCTTTTACACTGACTGGCGTGATCAGCAGGTATTTACCGAAGTCGCGCCGTTTGACGTAGTCGAAACCAACGCCGCGCGTTCCCATGTGATGGGTGCGGAAGCGGAATTGCGCTATCGCTCTCACAACGGCGTGGGCCTGTGGGCGAACACCGGCATAATAGAAGCCGAGTACGATGAACGCGTCGGCCAGGAATTTATTACGACGGTAAATGGCTCAACGCCCACTGCAGTCGACTACGCGGGCAAACAATTTGCTCACATTCCAAACTTTACCTGGGCTCTTGGTGGTGCTTATCACCATACTAGCGGCGCATTCACTCGTGCTGATGTGCACGGCCATGCAGCAACCTACGTCGATGATAAAAACGCTAATCGCGCCGACGCAGTGGCGTTATTCGATCTGCGCGTCGGTTATGCCGATAAGTGGTGGAGTGTGGCCTTGGCGGGTCGTAATTTAACCGACGAAACCGACGTGCTCACCAGCATCACGTTGCCTTCTGATCAAATCTTCACTACCGAGACCACCTACGTACGCCTAGCGCCCTCACGCAGCATTGGCCTCGAAGCCAGCGCATGGTGGTAATTGGTGGACGTCTGACGTCCAATCCATTCAGAACCATCATGGCTTTGCCCTGGGACCGCGGCTGCCGTGGCGACATAAAGGACGTTATTCAATATGCGTATGTCCTTTATTTCGTCCACAGCTACCAAGGTCTATGTTGGCACGTTCCAACCAGAGGAAAAGTATTATTTCTACATTAATACTCAGATTACTCAAAATCGGCGCTACGAAATCATAGGCCATATCATTGAAAACCGCCGCCGTGCTCAGGGAAGATCAGTAATGAAAGGGCCCCTGTTTACTGATAATGTGAATATCCGCGACGAACTATGGACACGGTACGGTGATGATTCTGCCGACCCAAAACCTGCCGCAGGTGAGGCGCCCAATGGGATTGACCCTACCAATAAACGTTTCTGCGTGCATCGTTGGCACAGCGGTGAATTTCAGGGCCCCGGATCCCCCGGAATCGTCGGTGAGACCAAGGCGTACCTGAGCCGCAGTCCGGTGCCGGGGTATTCGACGTCGGTTTGGTTGAGGTGA
>JAYVSL010000005.1:0-4854 GCA_043775355.1 Planctomycetota bacterium | reverse complement strand
CTGAGCGTCATTCTTTGATGGTCGGCAATACCTGAGTTAATCCGGAAGGACGGCGCTCAATGCGGCCAGATCCAATTTCGTCGGCCAAGCGACGGCGCTGATCTTGAGCGAGTGAATCGCGGATGGCTTCCCAATCGACGACTTGCGCTTTTTCTAAGGCCACGCGCGCTAATGGAATTGACTCATCATCGGTAAATAATTCAGTGAGCTGATCCAACGCTTTTTCTGCTTCTGGCATGCGATTCTCGACTTGAAACAAGCAGACTGCGTAGCGGTAATAGCGACCGGCTTGGCGCAAGTCGTCGACCGCTGCGTGCAAGTCAGCGAGTTGTAATACCAGGTCAGCGTTGCGCGGATTACTGGCGACTAAGCGTTGCAGCAGCTCGGTGGCTTTTTCGATTTCCGCATGCTCAAGCAACTGCTCTAAAAGTTCCCGCCCGTTGAGCAATTCACCGGCATGATCGCCGGTGCGACGTTGTAATTCGATGAGTTCGGCGCGTGCTTCGAAGGCAGGCTGACCGACGTAAGCGACGCGGCGGCGGGCATACAGCAATGCCATGCCTTGATTGTTGCCACGCACCGCACAGCGCACGACATCGCGCATGAAACGTTCAGTTTCCGCGTCTTTGATGTGTTCCGCGACTTCCGCCAGTTGCATGCGTATCATCACATCGTCTGGACGCAGACGTCGAAGTTGAATCAGCGCCGAACGCGCAACGTCCAGCTGACCAGTGCCCATCGCTAAGTCAGCGGCTGAGCGAAAGGCCGAAATTGCCGCCGCATGTTCACCTTCACGGCTAGCGACTTGCGCCTGACGAATTCGCAGCGGCAAATAACTGGGCGCGGCTTCAATTCCTGAAGCCACCATAGCACGCGCATCTTTCAGCGCGCCAAGAATGATTGCCGCATCTGCGGCTGCAACCCAAGCCATTCCTGCCGCGGTATCTTGGCCCAAGCGAGTACGGACTTTTGCTAATTGCACCAAGACGTCAGTTTGATTGCCACCTAATTCAACAATGCGTTCAAGTGTGTTGGCCAAGGCACCGATATTCCCTGCCTTTTCCTGGGCCGCTGCGATGTGACGTAATTGCTGCGTTGCGCCATCACGATCGCGGCGACGTTCGTAAGCCTTGGCTAACCAATCATGCGCCGCGTTATCGCCAGGAGCGAGACGCGCGAGCAATTCATAGACCACGACCAACGCATCTTCATAGACTGCGTTATCGGCCTCGTTCTGATGCGCCAGATTCGTTCGCAGGATTTCGATGCCCTCTTGATCGCGTCCAAGACCTGAGAGTAATTCGGCGCATTCGCGCGCATATTCACAACGTTGCGGCACGATGCCTAATAATTGCCGCCAGGCGGCCACCGCGTCTTCATTACGGCCGGCATATTGCGCGGCGTGCGCGGCTAATTCTAACTGCAATGCCGCTTGTTCTGGATCGCCTTCTGCTGCGGCCAAACGCGCCAAAATCATCGATGAATTGACCGGATCGACGCCTTGTTCTTGCGCTTGGCGTACGGCCTTGGCGGCTTGATCAAGATCGCCACGTTCTTCGAATAACGTTGCCAATTCCATCAGAATCTGAACGGCTTCTTCTTTCTCTTCGACCTGGGTGTAAATCGCCAGCAGATGCGTCAGTGGTGGTTCACGATTGGAACCCAAGCGCAAAGCATTGCGCAGAGCGATGACGGCACTGCTGGTATCCGTCAACTGAACCCCGGCAGTCAAATAACTATCTGCCGCGGCTTCATTTTCACCAAAGCGTTCTGCCAATTCACCCAGATGCAGATGGATGCGCGCGCTATCGACGCCCAGAGCCAGCGCACGGCGATACAGACCATACGCTTCACGATGACGACCGTGCGAGTGTGCATTATCGGCATGAACCACCAATTCGGTGCTGTTGGCGGAGCGCACTAAGCCGATGCGTCGCAGATGAGCCAACGCCGTGGTGGCGCGAAAAGGCGCCAGCAACGACCGTTCAAACAAACTCACCGCAATCATGCCTTCGCGCCAACCGTTCAAAATTCTTCCGGCATCGCTTGGAAGATCTGCAGGAATATCACGCGCGCTATCAAGCACCAACACATCCCATTGGTCAGGCACAAACTGAGCGACGGCTTTCAATTCATCCTGCCGTCGCAGCGCCTCTAACAACAACGATCCCGTATTGATCGACATCCCCAAGCTCACTTGCAATTCGGCCCACGGATCGGCGGCGGTCTCAACGGTGAAATTTACCTTCACCGTCGTCCAACTGATGATTTCACTAAATGCTTCCTCGACATAACAATCAAGGGCATCGAGCAGGCCATCTTTCTGTGCCAGATTGCGCGATAAAACCGTTTGCGCGAGATGTTCAGGGCGAAAGTTTTTGCCCAACGTTGCCAGACAGGCGCTGAGCTGATCCGGGGTCATCACCTCTGCCCACACTAAAGCTTTCGCAAAAGTCGACGCCGGCACGCCACTGAGAGCGACCAAATTTCCGGCATTAAAACGTAGGAAGCGCTCTTCTTTACCCATCCGCACCGTCATCACCCCATCGCGGCGCTGAGAGGTAATGTTCTGCACCAAGCTCGGCAGATCGATGAGGTTGGTCGCTGTGCGGTCAAAGCGTGTGGTCATACAGGCGCTGACTCTAGAGCAAGACCAGTGCTTGGCCAAGGGTTAGACGGCAAAACCGATCCACTGCGTTTCAGTTAGGAGTCACTCTGCACCAAAAAATCAAGAACGTACACGTCACGGAATCCCGACGACTTCACAGCGCCCGCGTAAACCACAGAGAATATCATACGGAATGGTGCCTGCTAAGCGGGCAAGGTTGCTGACGGTGATGCGTTCATCGCCTTGCGTGCCAATCAATACCACGGTTTCGCCCGGGACTGGCGTATGCGGTAGGTCGGTCAAATCGACGATGCAATAATCCATCGTCACGCGGCCCAATACCGGACAACGATGACCTTGGACCAGAACCACACCACCATGTGATAAAGCGATGGGAAAACCGTCGGCATAACCCACCGGAACAATGCCCACCACGCTGTCACGATCGAGCACGTGCGTGCGATTGTAGCTGATGCTGTGCCCTTTGGGCAGGTGCTTGGTTAAACTCAAGCTGCTAACCCAACGCAGCGCCGGTTCGACACCGGGATTGGGACACGAATCAGGGACGACACCGGTGAGCAACAGACCGACGCGAACCACCGTAGCAGGTCCACGTGGCCGCAACATCAAGCCTTCTGAATTGGCGTAGTGGAGCCAGCAATCCGCCGGCAATGGTGGTAACTGCGCCAGCAACGACGCGAAGGTATCTTCTTGAAGCGCGGAAAAATCAGCGTCTTCCGCTTGTGGATAATGCGAACCGACTCCGGCCAAGCGGAGTGCTGGGACGGATAATACGCGGTTCACCATCGCCACCGCTTCTGCTGGTGGAGCGCCAAAGCGGCCCATGCCGGTGTCGACCATCACGTGCACCGATAATGGCACCGTTGGATTGGCGAGATGTGCGTATTCGTTAATTTCATCTAAACTGGAACAACAAATCTCATAACTACTGGCGACCACCGCGCGGCGTTCTTCGGGTAATGGCGAGCCTAATAAAATAACGCGCGCATGCGGCACGATACGGCGGATACGATCGGCTTCGCTCAGCGCTGCCACCGCCAATGCGGCGACTCCGCCATCGTGATAAATGCGCGCACAACGCTCAAGACCAATGCCGTACGCGTCGGCCTTTACGACCGCAATGACGCTGCGACCAGCCGCCGCTGCGCGAACCGCGGCGACGTTGCGACGCAGCGCAGAATAGCTGATTTCAACGCGGTTTCGCCAGGTCATGGCATTGCACGGGGTGCAGTTGGCAACGAAGCCGCACTCAACGCTTCGCGAGCACGTTGCAGTTCGGGCGCACTCGCTTGATGGTAGATCGGCAAAATGTTTTCCCACGACTGCGCGGGGACTTGGCGCGCCAAACGCGCAACGCCGCGCGCGGTCAACGGCGACGCATCACCAAGCGTGATTCCCGCACACCACCGTGACGCAAGTTCAGGTTTTGTGCTCAGCGCCGGGCCGATGGCGACGGCTTGCATGGTGAGCGGATGCAATGCAACGGTGTCGGCGTCAGCGCTCGCCACGGTCGCTTGCACGGTTTCAACCACTCCGCCGACAACGCGAAATAAACCATGAAAAGTCGTGTCGCGTTTCAGCGGCAGCAACACCCACCATAAACCATCACCCGCTTGCGCCGCCCGCGCAGCGAGGCTGTCGACCGCATGAACCGGCAGTTGCTCCAGCCACGCTAAAGTCCGCGCCGCTACGACGCCAATGCGCAAGCCGGTAAAACTTCCTGGACCAGCGGCCACCGCTACGGCGTCGACTGGACCGTGCTGGCGAATCAACCCATCCAGCAGCGACACCAACCCGCGCTCGGCCTCGCCACCATTCAGATCGCGGTAGGCGATTTCCCGCCCACCATCGTCGACCAAACAGGCAGAAGCCGTGCGCGCAACCGATTCAAAAGCCAGGATCATGGCGCGGATGTTCGCGGCGGTGGGCAGACGACAAGTGAGGGCTGCGGGCTACGGGCTACGGGCTACAGGCTACCGCTTTTGCACACGACTTCGCCGCACGATCCTGTGGTCTGTAGCCTGTAACCGGTAGTCCCGCGTAGTCCCGCGTGGCTCCCGCCCGACCGGATTGGACATCCGCGCCAGTCCCCTACGCTACCCCGCCCCAGGAGAAGCCCCGTGTCGATCACCGAGCAGGATGTGCGCCATTTATGCAAGCTTTCACGCCTCGCCTTGAGCGATAGCGAGATGCAGCGCATGGCCGGCGAGTTAGAGGCGATTGTC
>JAYVSL010000004.1:0-10635 GCA_043775355.1 Planctomycetota bacterium | reverse complement strand
ACGTTTGGTGCGCTACGCTGACGACTTCGTCATCCAGGCGAAATACATCAGCAACCGCCTGCAAACGTGGATAGAAGAAACCATTGAAGGCCGCTTTGGTTAGGGCAGTCGCTTTGAGTGGTTTCCAGCCCAGGTCTTGGGTCAGGTGGTCCCACCAGGTTTTCCCCGTTGGTAGTTTTCGTCCGGTTGATCGTCTAACGAAAGCCAACCGATGAACCACACGGGAAAGCCGGATGCGGAAAATCTGCCAGTCCGGTTTGACGAGGGGGATGGTCACGGCGTCAGCCGTGGCCATCTCTACTCTACTTCGATTTTTTCCCGCTTTGATGTGCCCCAAGGACTGAGAAAAGACCCACACGAAATGACGCAGAGCCCAAAAAAATCACCTCCGGCGATGTCGCCGGAGGTGATTTTTTTTTCGTCCGTTGTGAGACGTGTTCAGCGTTGTCCGCCGCCGAAGCCTTCGCGGCGTGGGCCGCGGTCGCCGCCGCGATCATCGCGGCGTGGGCCACGATCATCTTCGCGGCGTGGGCCGCGATCGTCGCCTTGTTCTGGGCCGCGTGCCATGCGCTCAGCGCGACGGGCTTTGTCTTCTGGTGATTCTTCGATCAGCGCCTTGCGGCTGAGGCGGAATTTGCCGGTGCGGACATCGACTTCGATGAGTTTGACTTGGACTTTTTCACCTTCTTTGGCGACCTCGTTGAGGTTGGCGACATGGGAATGGCCCCATTCGCTGATGTGGACCAAGCCTTCGGTGCCAGGGATGAATTCGACGAACGCGCCGAAATCTTTGATCGCCTTGACTACGCCAGAGTAAATCTTTCCGACTTCAGGCATCTCGGTGAGATCGCTGATCCAGCCCTTGGCTTTTTCGATCGAGATCATGTCAGGTGAAGCGATGGTGATGATGCCATCGTCGTCGACGTTGATCTTGGCGCCGGTTTCTTCCTGAATGCGGCGAATGGTTTCGCCGCCCTTGCCGATGATCTTGCCGATCAGCAACGGATCGATCTGGACTTGAACGATCTGCGGGGCGTAAGGTGACAGCGCGCCGCGTGAAACGGTGATCGCGGTGTTCATCTTCGCTAGAATGTGCAGACGGCCTTGGCGGGCTTGTTCCAGCGCCTTGCCCATGATCTCTGGACTGATGCCAGCGATCTTGATGTCCATTTGCAGCGCAGTGACGCCAGCTTCGGTACCACAGACTTTGAAGTCCATGTCGCCGTAGTGATCTTCATCGCCAAGGATGTCGGTCAGAATCGCGTAACGCGTTCCTTCCATGACCAAGCCCATCGCGATACCAGCGACTGGTGCGCTGATCGGGACGCCGGCAGCCATCATCGCCATCGATCCACCACAGACGGTGGCCATCGATGAAGAGCCATTCGACTCAGTGATTTCACTGACCAAACGGATGACATACGGGAACACTTCTTGTGATGGCAACACGGCGATCAGCGCACGGCGCGCAAGCGCACCGTGGCCGATTTCGCGACGGCCTGGACCTGGGCGGCGTTCGACTTCACCGACTGAAAAGCCAGGGAAGTTATAGTGCAGCATGAAGCGTTCATTGTATTTCGGCTTCAGCGAATCGACCATCTGTTCGTCATCGGCGGTGCCCAGGGTACACACCAAAATGCCCTGAGTTTCACCACGAGTGAACAGCGACGAACCGTGCGCGCGAGGCAGAATGTCGAGGTCGAGCACGATCGGACGCACGGTGGTCAGATCGCGACCGTCGACGCGTTTGCCGTCAAGGATCAGATCGCGGAAAACCGTGTCTTTCGCGTCGCCGAAGGCGGCTTTGACATCAGCTGCGACTTCATCTTCACCAGCACTGAGCTTGGTGACGATAGCATCGCGGCAGACTTTTACGGCAGCGCTGCGCTGAGCTTTGTTGGCGATCAGCAAGGCCTTGGCGATGTCGGAACGATTCTCTTTCAAGATCGTCGCGACCCACGGGCTGACTTCTGGTTCGACATGAACCATCTTTGGTTTGCCGACTTTGGCGCGCAGGCGTTCGATCGCTGCGACCACCAATTTGACTTGGCTGTGCGCCAGTTCGAGGGCTTCGACCAACTTGGGTTCAGGAATCTGCTGAGCACCACATTCGACCATGGTGATGGCGTCTTTGGTACCGGCGACAACGAGGTCGAGGGTGCTCTTCGCACGTTCACTGGCGAGCGGGTTGATGATGAACTTGCCATCGATCATGCCGATACGAACGGCGCCGAGGGGGCCGTTGAAGGGAATGAAAGAAATGCTGAGCGCGGCCGAGACACCGATCATCGACAAGACGTCGGTTTCGTTCTCTTGATCGTAGCTCATCACGATCGTCTGGCACGACGTGTCGCGCTTGTAGCCATTAGGAAACAGCGGGCGAATTGGGCGATCGGTCAAGCGCGAAATCAAGGTCTCACCATCGCTGGGCTTGGCTTCGCGACGGAAAAAATTGCCAGGAATACGACCAGCGGCGTAATGCTTTTCGCGGTAATCGACGGTCAAAGGGAAGAAATCGAGGCCAGCGCGGGGTTCACCGTCGCAAGCGGTCGACAGCAACATCGATTCGCCAGCGCGCACGATCACCGATCCGGCGGCCTGCTTGGCGATGTAGCCAGATTCGATGGTGATGATTTTGCCGCCGAGTTCAACTTCGACGGAATGCTTCTGCATATTGAGGGCAGCGAGCGAGGATTCGCGATCCATGGAATGGTCCTTGGCCGGATTCACCGGCGATTGGCCGCCAGGTCGCCCGTCCATAAGTGTGTCGAAAGCTGATGTGTGAGCAGCGCGGTCGGCAAACTTAAGGAGAGGCAGCGTCTGGGGCAGTGTGTGTGAGAGAAAAAACAGTGATTGTAAAAGATGAAAAAAAAACGGACGGCGCCATCGCCAGACGTAAGTCCGACAAAGGTGCCGTCCGCGATGAAACTCAGATCTTCTGGCGAATGCCCAGCTTCTCGGTGAGCTGGCGGTAATTATTCACATTATGCGCGCTGATGTACTTAAGCAGCTTCTGGCGCTGGGCGACCATCAACAGCAAGCCACGGCGGCTGTGGTGATCTTTCTTGTGGCCCTTCAAATGTTCAGTCAGGTGATTGATGCGTTCGGAAAGCAGAGCGACCTGCACGGACGGTGAACCGGTGTTCTTGTCAGTGCCGCCGAACTCTTTGATGAGTTCTGCTTTGCGTTCTTTGCTGATGGTAGTCGTGGTCGTCATACGCGTGCCCTTTTGCTCGGGTGAGCAGGGTAGGAGAAAAGACCCGGGACGGCGTTCGCGTGATCGCTCGCCCGCGTCATGAAGGGCGGGAAGCTAGCGGTCTCCTTGGCTGGGACAAGGGCTTAGGAGGGGATCGTCCCCAAGCCACCGAAGAAATGACCCTCAATCAATCCCTCGTCGAAGAGGCCGCCCGCGCATGGTTCGCAGAGCTGGGCTACGCGAGGGCTCATCGCCCGCAGCTAGCCTTCTTGACTCATAGCTTGACTCATAGCTTGACTCATAACTTGACTTATGCTTGACACATATTTGAGTATGGCCATGGCCTACGAACCACGCTTTGCGATTTCGGCAGCGCTGCTTAATCGCGTAGAAGCGATTGCGTCGTTGCGCGAACGCATTCAGGGCGCGGCGGTGGAAGTACCGTGGATTCCCGCGCTGCAGAAAGACGCGCGTTCTCGGAACGTGCATGCGTCAACCGCCATTGAAGGCAATCCGTTGACGCTAGAACAGGTGCGGGCTTTGGAAGAAGGCCGTCAGCTGGTGGAGCCCAGCACGCGATCGCAGCGCGAGGTGACCAATTACCTCGCTGGCCTACGCTATGTCGAAAAACGGGCGAACAAAAAGAAGCTGGTGCATGAGGACATCTTCGGCCTGCATCACCTCCTTGCCGATGCGGTGATGGATCAGGGCGATACCGGGCGGTACCGCACCATCGCGGTGCGCGTAGGCAGCTACGTTCCACCACGTGCCGACGAGGTATCCGCTTTGATGTTTGAATTATTGCAGTGGTGGAACAGCCAGGCGACCGCGTTATCGCCAGTGCTCAGTTCTGCCATTTTGCATTATCGCTTCGAGGCGATCCATCCATTTTCCGACGGCAATGGCCGTACTGGCCGGGCATTGGCGCTGTGGGAATTATATCGTCGTGGCTTTGACACCCACCATATCTTTTCGGTAGATGAATATTATTGGGAAGATCGCTCGCGATATTATGCGGCGCTTGGCGAAGTGTCTGCGTCTGGCGAAGATTTGTCGCGCTGGCTTGAATACACCGCCGAAGGCTTGCGCCAAACGCTTGAGCGGGTGTGGCTACGCGTGCAGGCGTTCAACGCCTCTGCGCCGAATAAATTAACGCTACGGCCAAAGCAAGAACGCCTGCTGCATCTATTGCGTGATCATCCCAGTCTGGCCCCAGCCGAAATTTGGAAGGCGCTGAGCGTCTCACGGCAAGGCGCGATGGATCTGCTTCGCCCATTGCTTGAAGCGGGGCTGGTTGAAAAGGTCGGCGGCAAGAAAACCGGAAAATATGCGTTAAAGCATCCATGAAGCGCAACGAATCCATGGTCGAAGACGCCGCCTTGGCGTAGTTCAGAGAGCTGAGCTACGCAGTCGTCCACGGTCCGCATCCCCCAGGAGAAGCAGCGGCAGAGCGCGTAAGCATTCAGCGATGTCGTTAGATCGCACGCCTTTGGACTGCGATCTAACGACGGAGGCCCGCCAATTTTCGCCGAGGTTTAAGACAAAGCGTTACGCACAGTCCTGCATATTGTTACATCAGTTCATCTGCCGGTAACAGGAACACGCGACGAAGCGTTGTCATGGTGCACCAGACGTTGGTGCGAGGAGAATTTCAATCGATCCACTGCGCGCTGACCACACAAACGGCTCTTTGGCCGCAGGTGTACCTGCGGTCTGGGTGCGCTTTGGCATACGTCCAGGATCGTCAAAATTGGGCAAAAGAGAGCCCGGATCAACAACGAAACGAAAGCGATCTGGCGTCGGAACGTCATATCGAATCCGTAGGTGGTCGCCCGCAGGTGCCAAGGCGTGGTCATTGCCGAGGGCTGTTGCCAAGGCTTCCTGAGTGGTCGGCATCATTCCCATGCGGTGGAGTCCAATCACCTGCACGGCTAATCGGGCCATACGATGATCAGCGTCGGATTGCAGGGCCATGATGGCGGCTTCCTGCATGTTTGGACAAAACATTTTTCCAAGAGGGCCAAGGTGAGAAATCTTTTCATTGATGTCTGGCCAGGAAGTCGTTTTTTGATTTCGTAATCGTTGAGCAACGTGATTTTGAAACTCCACCGACAGGGCGCAATCGTTGTAGCCAGTAAGCCAGATATGAAGTACGAAAAGAGATCGTTTCCAACCTCCGTAATACGACAGAGGCATTTCGTCTAATAGTTCCTTGTAAGACATGCCTCCACAAATGATGCTCTCGCCGACTGCTGCGTCACCAATCATATGCATCGCATCGCACGATTCTGATAACCAGCGTTGCCTGAAGTCGTCGGGTAGACGTCCTTGAATCATTAATTCGACATAGGTGCGATCGCGGATGTCGGCTAGCGCGATGGCAATACACGCATCAATAAGAGTTGCTGGACGGTTCAGCGCGGTACGTAAAGCATCAAGATCAGTGAGGTGTGGAAGCGGATCTTTCGCTAACACGGCGGAATGATGGAGCCACTCAGCCAATCCACGGGTTGCTAACAGGTTTGGTGCGCGGATTGCCCCAGTGAATGGTTGTCGACGCTTTCCAGGTGGTAAATCCTGGGCGATCCAGCCGAAGCTACTCAGCACCAAGCCACCTTGACGCAAAGGAGGTAAGGCTGGAGCGTATCGCGGCGCACTCGATTCTATCGCGGCTTCAATGATGTTGGGGCGCAGACCATTTCCGCTCACCCAAAGATCCCACTCTTTTTGATATTTTTTAACGAACGTATTCATTTCTGGTTCTGCCGAAGAAGGAGAATTCACAATCGACTTCTGCCAAGCATCCCACTGGTCTTGCAACCCGGCATTCACCGGCGGAGCAAGCGCAATATAGTCGTCAATCGAAGCAGGCAGCCCCTGGTCTTTCAATTGTTGAACGACCCGCACGTAATGTGCATGCCCCATGGCTCTCCATATGAAACCAGTACTCACCAATGCGGCGAGCAAGAGTACGACTGCGACGATAAGGATGTGCCACCAACGAAGGGAAAAGGAAATCGGTTTCATCACTGAGTGGAATCCTAGATACGAAGGAACCGTTGCCAGCACGTCTTGGCGTTGGCGGTTTGAGAACCGTGCCTGTGGTTTTCTCGTTCACGGCTTTGGCGGCAAAAGATGGGCTGGAAGCGGGATTTCTAAGGCTGTGCGAGTTTGCATGGCCGTCGAATCTTTGGCCGGCGGTTGTCCGAAAGTTTTTGATCGTTGAGCCATTCGTTTGGGGTCGTCGAAATTGGGTACGGGTGACGTGGGGCTGACGACTAAGCGGAAGCGATCGTCGGCGAGGCGTTCATAGCGCAGGTGCAGATGATCGCCGCTGGGAGTCAGCAGCATGGGATCGTTGAATTTTTGGCAGAGGTCGGCTTCGTCGATGGGAAGTCCATGAACGCGACTTTGCGCCAGGATGCGAACGGCGAGGCGCGTGATGCGATGATTGGCGTCGGCTTCTAAGGCGGTGATGGCTGACTCCAGGAGGTTTGGCAACCACATGCCGCCAAACCCCCAATATCCAATGGCCGAAGATTGAATCGTGGAAATCGACTCGGTGGTTTCTCCACGTAAACGGCGAGCGATGCGTGCTTCGACAGCGGCATTAATGGCGGCATCGTGACGAGTGGTGCTCCAAGTGATTGGACCGTAAGAGAGCCGAGAAAAGTTGAATTCCAACGGTGGTGATTGTAAAAAAACAATCGTGGTGGTCTTTTCTAAAGCGAAACTTTCCAGCACGTTCATCGCATCCATCCAGCGACATTCGCCATCGACAAACCAAG
The DNA here is from genome assembly GCA_043775355.1 of Planctomycetota bacterium. GTDB lineage: Bacteria > Planctomycetota > UBA11346 > UBA11346 > UBA11346 > BOG-1363. The sequence continues at coordinate 3,651 of JAYVSL010000004.1, read as the reverse complement.
CGCGTTCGCCATCGAATCCCGCAGCAACATCATGGACATAGCCGCAGGTTTCTTCACACCAGCGGATTCGTTCGGCTTCGGGCAGGCGATCAAGCAGTTGAAGATGCAGGTAGGCCTGGTCACGAATGCTGCCAATCGCGATAGCGATCATCGAATCAATTAAGCACGCGGAGCGCTGCATAGCGCGGTGTAAATGGCGCAGATCAGCAAGGGCTATGCTCGGATCGGCTGCTGTGCAGGCCTCATGATGAAGCCAGTTCGTTAGTGAACGGCATGTCAGAAGGCTGGGTATGCGTATTTCCCAGCCAGGCTGTTGGGCACGTTTGTCGGGCGGTAGATCTTGCGCGATCCAGCCAAACGCAGTCGTCACTAAGTTTCCCGTGCGCAGCATGCGAAGAGCCGGTTCGAATGCTGCGCGCGTGCTGTTCAGATCGGCAAGCACATCTGAGGGAACCGAGCTTTGTCCTAAGATGAATTTTTCCCAAGCCCGATGATCGATAGGTGAACTGGTGCCGTGGTTAACTGGATATTCAGGCGCATGTTTCGACCACTGATCCCACTCTTCTTGCAGCGCGATATCGACCGCTGGCGCGCTGGCGATGAACTCATCCAGCGTGGCGATTTTTCCCTGCGCGCGGATGTCGGTAATGACGCGCTGGTAGTCGCTGCGACCCATCGACCGCAACGTTAACATGATGGCAAACATAATGGCAAGGATGAATCCCAAGAGCAAAAGCAGCCAATGCCACCAGCGTAGATTGAGATGCATAGGTTTGATCATGCCGGGACAGCGTGATCACGATGAGCCATTTGCCAATCCGACATTTCGGCCCTTGTTCCCTGGTCCACGTCCTGTGAAGCTGATTCACATGCAGAATGGAACAGGAGTGCGCAGCGGCGTTGAGGCGAAGGATGCGGAGATTCGACAGAGGATGCTGGTGTTTCACCGCTAAAATCGGCTGTGATGGTTGCTCTGCGCCTCCGCGCCCTCCTGTTAAATTGCCTTTCCAGACCATTCCCTACAAGGCCCACCATGTCCGACACCACTCAATCCCTGCCGCCTGTCCTGCCTGTTGCGATTCCGCCATTGGTGGTTGGCAAGTATACCTTTCAAAGCCGTTTGTTGGTCGGCACCGGCAAGTATCCCGACATGCCGTCGATGCAGATGTCGCTGAAAGAATCTGGTTGCGATGTGGTGACGGTCGCAGTGCGGCGGGCGAATCTGAATGATCGTGGATCGGGCAAAAGTTTGCTCGATTGGATTGGGCCGCAGTATCAATTGCTGCCCAACACCGCTGGATGTTTCAACGCAGAAGACGCTTTGCGGACCGCGCGTTTGGGCCGCGAACTTGGCATCAGCGATATGATCAAACTCGAAGTGCTGGCGGATCCGCAGACGTTACTGCCGCATCCGGTTCAGACGTTGGAAGCAACGCGTATTTTGGCGGCAGAAGGATTTACCGTGCTGGTCTACACCAGTGATGATCCGGTGCTGGCGAAAGAACTCGAATCTGCGGGAGCTGCTGCCGTGATGCCTGCTGGTGCGCCGATTGGTTCGGGCCTGGGCGTGATCAACCGCAACAGCATGGAGATCATTCTCGAACGCGCGTCAGTGCCGATCATTATCGATGCTGGCGTGGGTACGGCTTCTGACGTGACGATTGCGATGGAATTGGGTGCGGCTGGCGTGTTGCTGAATACTGGCATCGCCAGCGCCAAAGATCCGGTGCGTATGGCCCGTGCCATGCGCCACGCATTAGAGGCTGGTTATTGGGCTTCTGGTGCGGGTCGCATCGCCAAGCGTCGCTATGCGAATGCAAGCTCACCGACGAGTGGCTTGATCGCGTCTAGCGGCCACCTTGGCGGCGTACCTGGAGAATAGAATCACCGAGCCAGAGATCATTTTTCGGCCAAGCCGGAACTTCGCATCAGCCTAGAAAAAGCAGTCCGAGCTAATTTTCAGGCTTCAGGCTCCGCGTTTACCTTGGTGATTTGTTCCAAGACTTCCGCGCGTGGGACCATGCGCCATTTTCCTTCTGGACAGTCATCTAAAGCCCAAGGTCCGACCTGAACCCGCAGCAAATCTTCCACCGCTAATCCGACCGCCATACAAGCGCGACGAATCTGGTGTTTGCGCCCTTCGCGCAGGACGAAGGTCAGTCGTCGTGGATTTACGCGCTTGACCTCCATCGGCATGATTTCTTCGGCGTCTAAGCGACGTAGCTCGCCAAGTTGAATGACTTCGGCGCGCGTTGGATCACGGTCGGTGGTCACTTCGTAGCGCTTGCTCCATGCTTGGCCGCCGGTGATTAATCGCGCCAGCTTGCCGTCTTGCGACATCACCAGCAGTCCACGACTGTTCTGATCCAGGCGACCACACACCGCGCACGTCCATGGTTGACGCAGGACTTCGTCGACGCCTTCGGCATCTGGGGTGTGGCAATTTTCCGGAGTGAGCAGGTGAAATGCGGGAATCTGTTCACCCTCTGGCTGAGTCGAAACGATGCCGGTCGGTTTGTTCAGGACCACGGTCACCAGCTCGGCAAGATGACGTTTACCGCGATTTTTCAGCTCGATCAGTGTGTCGACCGGCACGCGCTCACCAAGGTTGGTGAACACATTACCGTTAACCAGGACCTGGCCAGCGCCGATCAGGCGTTCGGCCTCACGTCGTGAACACCAGCCCTTTTGGGCGATCAGTTTGGCGACTCGTTCTTTACCGTCTTGTACCGTCATGGCGGGGTTGTGCCGTGGCTCTGGCAACGCACAAGCTGGACCGGCATCGAGCTTAGCAAAACTTAACCATTGAACGGGGTGGCGCGGTCGTCGAGCGTGGCTCGACTAAACGACCTTCGGCAACGGAACAATTGGTTGCTGAGTTACCTTGGGCGGTCTTCACCAACGTCGCTGAATGCGCATGGAATATTTATGATCTCTGTCTGGTACCTCGGAATATTCTCGCTGATCTTTCAACTGGGCCTTATTGCCCAAGAAACCAACCTCAACCAATGGGACCGCGATTTCGTCAAGCTGACCACGGGAGCGCGCGAGGGTGTGCAATTCAGTCTCTATCGAAAGGATGGAGAGAAAGATTTTGTTTACATTGAACTCATCAACCGACGAAACTGCGATATCAAAGTAAATTTCGAACTATTAGAGACCATCCGGTCAATCGATGGTAAGCCAATCAGTATGGTTGCTTATATCAGCGCAAATAGTGTGTGGCCGAATGGGGACGAACGAAAAATTAGCTGCTCGATCTGGAATCCAACCATCACCATTCGCACGGTGACGGAAGGCTTTCTGGTTCAGAGCGAAGAAATCGAAACGGATTCCACTGGCAAGGTTACCACTCGACAGGCGGTGCAGTTCAAAGCCAAATCAGGAACTTCCGAAAGACAAGAGCGCTGACCAAGACAAGCCGGTGGTAGTGCTCACAACGCCAGTGAATTATTTGCGCACGGGACGTGGTGGCACCAACGCCGCCGACACTAAAGCTGGTTTTTTCAGGTTGTTTGCTTGCGCTGCGGCTCTGGCGCCAGTCGCGGCGGTTGACGCTGCAGTGACCACGAGAATGGGTCGTTTTGGGATTATCGGCGGTGCAGCGGCGACGGCGACAGCAACCAACGCTGGTCGCTTCTGATGGAGCGG
>JAYVSL010000003.1:0-23351 GCA_043775355.1 Planctomycetota bacterium | reverse complement strand
CGCACGGAGCTCAAGCGAGGTCGCATCGATCAACGTCCCCGCCCATTGGTATTGAATGCGATTGAGGCCTTTTTTCAGGATCAACGTGCGCGCTTCCTGAATCAAGGTCAGGTCCACGGCATTATAGATGGTCATGCGCACCACGTCACGTTCTGGCACGGTGACCAAACCAACGGCAGCATTCAGGTGAAGGAAGGGAAGGAGCAAGACCAGCAACAGTAAAAAACGGAATAAACGCATACATCGTCCTTTCATGAGAACTGTATTCCAGGCACCGCCGGGAGGTCGCGGCATGATTCTGTTTCTTCTACGTTGAGCGAGTGGTTTTCTTAGGAGCGAGTTGAGAATGGTGCGAGAGGGATGGGAAGGGCATTTTGAACCCGCCTGTCGTTTGTCTCCAGACACCCCCTTGGCCAGTTCACCTTCACGTCGTACATAGGCACCTGTGACTACCTATGTTTTAATCCGTCCGGTGAACGCCGCCGATTTGTCGCCATTACAGGTCTTAGCGGACCACCTTGATACGGTGAACTTGCCGGATGATCCGGTGGCGCTGACGGGAATCATTGCAGACAGCGTGCGAAGTTTTGACGGTCTAACGGCGCCCACGCCTAGTCCCGATCCCAAGCACGCAGGTTTCACCATGGTGGCGGTGGAAATCGAATCTATTCACGGCGTGGTGCTGAGTGAAAAACTGTTGGGCACCGCTTCGGTGTTCGCCTATCACGGCATGCCGGACGAGCCGCACTATTATCTTACGGTGCATGAGACCACCGTTCACAGCAAACAGCTGAATACTGATCGCGCGCGTTTGATTCTCAAACTCGGTCGCGATGTCGAACCGTGGACCGAGTTGGGCGGACTCGTCGTTGATCCAGCGGCCCGTGGTAAAGGCGTCGGCAAACTGTTGGTTGCCGCACGGCTGTTGTTAGTCGCGATGCATCGCACGCATTTTTGCCGTCGTTTATTAGCTGAGTTACTGCCTCCCAGGCGACCTGACGGCGGTAACGCTTTTTGGGACGCGGTTGGCGGACCACTGACCGGGCTGGAATATTACCGCGCTGATTTGCTCTGTCGCAGCGACAAAGAATTCATTGAGGCCTTTTTTCCACATGAAGAAATCGTCGGCGACTTGTTGCCGCCGGCTGCGCGCGAACTGATTGGGAAAGAAGGCTCGGCTACCACGCCCGTACGGACACTTCTGAGACGAGCTGGATTTAAATATCTTGGCACCATCGATCCCTTCGACGCAGGTCCGCATGATGGCGCCGACGTTACCACCATCGGTCCTATTCAACGGAGTCGAAAACTGGCGCGCCTCGATTTGCCGCCACTTGGCACCACCTCACATTATTTGCTCGGCAATCCAGCGACGCATCGTTTCATCCTCACCGACGCAGAGATCGTGCACGATGGCCTTCGACTGCCGCATGATTATTCCGCCCGCTTAGGGCTGACACCTGGACAAGCCTGTTGGGTCATGCCGATGGATTGGTGAGGGTGGGGGCGCTGACGTTTGTTCATGGATGAAAAGACCCTACACAACGCCATGCCCGCATTGCTCACACTGCCGCAAATTCATGTCCGAGGAACGCCCGTTGAACTTGGTCGAGGCCAAGGCGAGCAACTCAAACCGATGATCGGCGCCTTTGTTGCGCAGCGCTTGCGTGCAGCAAAAGTGTATTTGCATGAACGTGGTATTCGCGACGAGCAAACGTTTCGCGATCTTGGACGGCGCTGTTTGGCCGCGCTGAAAGAGTGGGATCTTGATGGCTGGATGGAGCACATGGCGCTGGCAGAGGCCGCCGTCGTCGACGCGGTAGATCTCTACACCACCGGTAATATGACGGATATTCGCGATATTTTAGCGCTGCCAGCGGTTGCTGATGCTGAAGGTTGTACCACCGCTTTGGTCCCAGGATCGTTTAGCGCCGATGGCGCGGTGATCGCGGGCCAGACCTGGGATCTGAATCCAAGCGATTTGGAATTTGTCGTCGCCATTCATCGTCAGCCCAGTGCAGGTCCAGAAACGTGGAGCATCACGTGTTCCGGTTGTCCCTCACTGGTGGGGATGAATCAGCACGGTGTGGCGGTGGGCACGACAAATATTAAAACCCGTGGTTCGCGCGTCGGGATTCCCTATTTATCATTATTGCACAAAGCGCTTCGTTGCACGGATCGCATGAGCGCATTGCAGACCATCATTGCAGCACCACGCGCCGCAGCGCATACCTACTGGGCTGCTGATACGAATGGCGCTGATGACATCGAATGTACTGCGACGAGCCACGTTCATCGACAAGGAAAACAACCGCTGACGCGCACCAATCATTGCCAAGATGAGAAACATGCCCTGGGCGAAGGCGAGGTCGCCAGCTCTTCCTCCAAAACGCGACTTGCTCGCGTTACCAAGTCTTTAGCAGGTGGCGGGCAGAGCGTTGTACGACTCCAGCAGTTGTTCGCCGATCGCTCCGATGGCATCGATTCCATCAACCGTTTTGCCGAGGATCAACAAGGCACCAGCACGAACGCCTGCGTAATCGCCATACCCGCACGCCGCGAACTCCACGCCTGCCGAGGCTCCAGCGACCGCGGCCGATGGATTCATCTGCCGTTCGGCTGATCGGACATCGGACATAAACGTGCAAGGTTCCCTGACGCCTCACGGATAGGACCATGCCACTATGGACACTCTGACGACGGATTCAGTGATCGTCGCGGTGGTGGTTTAATCGGTTTGGCCGTTCAGAGTGGCATTTCTGCAGTGATCAGTGGAACGTTAGCAAATGGCCTTGAGACCGAACAAATTCATGCCTTTCAACGCTGGTTTTCTGCGCTCGCCACGTGGTTACCGACCTCGGGGCTGAATGATCCGGCGAAAGCGCATCTCGCAGCAACGGCGTTGGCTTCTGCGATCGGAAAACTTGGTGTTACCAGCATGAATGAACTGGAAAAACTTGAGCTCCCTCAATTGCTTGATCGTGTCGCCTTGGTGCTGCCAGAACTCAAGCGAGTGTTGTCGATCTATGGTTTAGAGATCGATCACGCACTCGACTCGGTGAAATTAGCAACCAGTGATCTGCCAGCAAATGCTGTCGACGGTGCGAACACGAAATTAGTAACGATAACCGTAACCGCTTTTGACGATACGTATTCACTGCCGATCAAATTAGTTGAGCACGCAGGACGTTGGCAAGTGAGCGCAGATTCGCCCATCAGCGCTTGGTTACAGCCACGTACTGGCGGATTTGACCCACGAGCATTTGGCGGTGGCGGCCAACGCGGTCAGCGTGTGCCACGCGGCGACGTGCCAACAGAGCCGGCGCCAGCACCAGAAGCTCATCCCGGATTTTGATCGATTTTGATCCTGGTTCGTCACTTCAGATAAACTGTCCTAAATAGGAAGTGTTTTATCAGAAATGAATCAGCTTTCTGACGCATCCCTGTGTTCAACGTTGAACCTCTCGTTCTGAAAGAAGCGTCTTTATGTGTGTCGAATCCTCTCATTTTCGGCAAACCGTGTCTTTGCACTTGGCCCCGCTACATCAAAATCAAAAAAATAAAACAGGGCATCGAGCACCTTGGTATCGCTTCTTTGTCCTTTGCCTTGGTGGATTGCTGTTGTCGCTGAATGCCGTTGAGCGCCCATCCATCCCTGACGAAGACACCAAAGATGAAACGTTGTTAAACCTCGGTCCACTTGGGGTGCGAATATCAACCACGCTTGAGACTCGTGACATCCAAGGTCAGGCCATTGGAAACGACGGGGTCGTCTCATACATTTTCAAAAATTCGAACGCTGACGGAAAACTGTTAATGGGTGACGTTGTTGTTGGTGTCGATGGTTCCCCATTCCAAAAAGACCTCGCCGTACGAATGGGAAATGCCATCAATAATGCCGAAGGGACTACTGGCGCCTTGGCGCTCCAAATTGTTCGACAAGGTAAACCCCTGACGATAAAGTTTCAGCTGCCAACCATTGGAAATTTTAGCCCAACCTTTCCTTATAATTGTCCTAAGACCAAGCTGGTCTTTTCTCAGGCCTGCGATTATATCGCGCGCCATCAATTGCCGCACGGCTCCTGGGATCCTCAGGGAAGTAGCATTGTTTCTACCAGTGCCTTTGCTGCATTAGCTTTATTATCAAGTGGAGAAGAAAAGTATCAGAAGAATGTTCGCGCCGCCGCCGAGTTTTTTCTTTCCATCAACGACAAGGGCGGACTTGAGTGCTGGAAGCTGAATCATGCGTCGATTTTTCTTTCTGAGTATTATTTGCAGACCGGTGATCTTCGGGTGAAAACTAAATTACTTGAGTTGTACAAATTTTTGCGTGTTCAACAACTTACTCAGACACCTTATCCATTTTGGTTTTCCCATGAGCGCTTTCTTGGGAAAGCACCATCCCCTGGCGGCGCCTACATTTACTTAGGCGTCAATGTCGCCAACGCTCTTTTGGCATGGTCTCTGATGGGCGAATGCGGCATCGAAATGGACGCCGAACAAACGGCAGGCACTTGGAATGCCGTACAAGCTGCCGGTCCTTCTGGTGAAATGCCATATGCTGCCAGTCTGGGGCAGAGCGGCGGCGATCCTGATGCCTGGGGACGTACTGGGGTGCTTGCCGTCGCGAATCATTTTAATCCTAGTCAGTCTGTTTATGGCAAAGCCATTGCAGGCGCACTTGGTCGGCAATGGGATCGCCTTTACTTCAGCTCACATGCTTCCTCTGCCATGGGAAAAATGTGGGGGACTCTCGGAACGGCAGCCGTCGACCCTGCCTTGTTTCGAAAACTGATGGATAAATATCGTTATAGTTTTGCCTTAATGCGCCTTGAAGACGGAAGGTTTGTCGCACAGCCAGGCATTGGAGGCAACAATATCTATAAAACTCAAGGTGTTGATTTTGGATTCGGCCCCCTCTGGACGACCGCTCTCAATACCTTGGTCTTTGCGCCCGGGTTTCGCTATTTGCGCATCACTGGAGGTGGATTGATCATTTCCGGCCTTGATCATAACAAGTTGACCGGGCCACTGCGGAATGTCTTTGGCATTCTTTCCGAAGGAAAAATTCCTACCGCGATTCCACTGCTTAATAAAATCATGGCAGATCCAAAGACCAGCGCAGAGGATCACCAAAAGGCTGATGTTATCCAGGCCTATCTTGTAAAAAAAGCTGACGCTGATCGCCAAGTCATTGAACAACTGACCACGACGGGCGATGCGTTTTCTGCGTGGACGCGCTTACAGCTTTTTGAGAAAACCTATAAAGGCTTGACGCCGATACCTGACATAAGCGCGCTGAAAGAACGCCTTGATAGTGCGGAAGGGAAAAAGGAACAGGCTATTGGAAAACGCTATCAAACGATTTTAGATGCTTCCACCATGTCATTTGTCAGTCGAATGGCTGCGCTCAAAAAATTCGCCACAGATAACGCCGCATCGCCATACGCAGAGCTAGCTCAAAAGCGCCTCACGGAAATGGAACGCCTGAAACCCACGACATCCGTGATAACCAAATAGTCTTCAGTGAAAGTCTTTGTTATCACAAACTGGCGTGACTTTGCCCTCGGCAGGAACCCGCGTTAAGACCATCGTGGCACACTCGCGGCTAGGTCTTGTAACACGTCAAGACGTGCGCAGCGGACGAAGTGCCCAGGGCCAGCCTCTTTCAAGGTGATATCGCCAGCGTCGAAAGCGCCGGCATGTTTGGGAAAACGACTGGTAAAACGTTTGGCGCTGCTGGGCTCAAGCGGACTGGGAGGGTCGCCTTCCAGGATAATGCGTTGCTGATGCTGCCCAGGGACGCCGCTTGGTACGGCAGATAACAACGCCTGCGTGTATGGATGAAGCGGACGATCCAGGATTTGTTCGACTGGGCCGATTTCCACAATCTCGCCAAGATACATGACCGCAACGCGGGGGCACAAATGCGAGACCACGGCGAGATCGTGCGAGATGAACAAGTAAGCGATGCCGAACTCTTGCTGCAGATCTTTCAACAAGTTCAACACCTGGGCTTGGACCGACACGTCCAAGGCTGACACGGGTTCATCGCATACAATGAGCTTGGGTTTGAGCGCCAATGCTCGGGCGATACCAATGCGCTGACGTTGGCCGCCGCTAAATTGGTGTGGATAATGCCCCAAGTGAGCGCGGGTGAGTCCGACGCGTTCGAGAAGGCGTCCCGCTTGCTCTTCGGCCTCGCTTCGATCGGCCAAGTGATGGACAATCAATGGTTCGGCAAGAATCTCGCCAACGTTTAGACGCGGGTTGAGACTACCATAGGGATCTTGGAAGATCATCTGCACATGACGACGAAACGTTCGTAATTTTCCGCGTGGAAGACCAAGGACATCGGTGCCATCAATGCGCACGCTGCCCGCCGTTGGCTCAATTAAACGAAGCAAGCAACGTCCCAAGGTCGTTTTACCACAGCCGGATTCACCAACCAAGCCGAGCGCTGAACCCGCTTCCAAATCAAAGCTCACTCCATCGACGGCGTGGACCTGACCAACGGTTTTGCCAAAAACCCCTCGTCGAATGGGAAAAAACTTGCACAGATCGCGGACTTCGAGCAAGGGCATGCCGCAAACGCTAATGAGCTTGGCCCGTCGGGCTAGAGTGGTGATGTGGATGTCGGCGCGAAAAGCACCCGGCTGAGACGACATTGCCCCCTGGAAGTCGGCTCTACCATGCCTACTCCCCGTTTGGAGCCCCACTTGCCGCGTCACCATCGTCTTTGTCATGCCGTGCCGACTGTGGTCGCATTGGTAGTCGGCCTGGGCGCGAGCGTCGTGAATGCCGAAGATCAACTTGGCAAAGATGCGCTCAAAGACACGAGCAAAGACACCAACAAAGAGTCCTCTTCTGGGACCATCATTAAACCTGGCACCATTCGCGAAGTCAAAATTGTCGGCCCTAAAGTTTATCATCCCGATCGTATTCGTTTCATATTAACGACGCGCATGGGTGCGGTGTTAGATCCCCTCGCGTTGGCCGATGATGTCAAGGCCATTGAAAAAATGGGGCCTTTCATCAATGTTCGCAGCGATATTCAGCAACACGAAGATCGTTCGGTTACCATTACCTTTACCGTTACCGAACAACCCTATGTGTCAGAAGTCGAATTTGCTGACTTAGGTTACTTTCAACGGTCACCCGTAGAAAAATTTGTTGAAACAAAAGCGGGATCCTGGCTGAATCCATTGATTTTGGAGAATGATCGTCGGGCGATCGAAGCTCATTTTCAGGATAAGGGCTACCGTTACGCACACGTCACCGTCCAGCAAGAAGACCGCAACGGTAATATCCGGGTAATTTTTTACACCAATCTCGGACCAGAGATTAAAGTTGCAGGAATCACGTATCTCGGCCTACCCGCCAAAGTGTTTCCGAAGCAAGTTAACCAAGGGTTACTCAACAGCCCAGGAAACCCTTACCACGCTGAGATGATGCCCTTCGATCAAGGCGCCGTAGTACGCACGATTCAAGAACTCGGTTGGCTTGATACGCGTTTGAATGGTACTCGCGCTGAAATCACCGACTTTATTCGTCCATTAGAAGAGCGCCGTCATAATGGCCCTGCTTTCGCGCCAGATGGTGAGCTTAACGATTCGGTGATGTTGGTTTATGACCTTGCCGCAGGTGAACGTTATTACCTGGGTAGCGTCAGTTTCGTCGGCAATACCGTCGCCTCTGGCGCAGCTTTGCGCGAAGCTTTTGGCATGGCAGAAGGCGCGCCCTTCAAACGTGCGGACATCCAAAAAGCCATTGAACGTTCGCGTCGAATCATCAGCAATCAGGGATATGCTCGTTGTTCCTTCCTTGAAGACCGTGGTCTCGATTTAGAAAACCATCGGGTCAACCTGGTTATTCATGTCGAGGAAGGTCGAAAATATCATATTGGCCGCGTTGATATTTATGGCAATTATGTAACCAAAGACGCCGTCGTTCGTCGCGCCATTGATTTGATGCCTGGCGATCTGTGGAATGACGATGATATCGACGAATCAAAGCGTCAGATTCAACGCACGGGTTTATTCAAAAACGATCCGATGAGGCCCATCCGTCTTTCACCACGATTCCCTGGGGACCGCCCGGACGAGGCGGATTTACGGGTGGAATTGGAAGAAGATTCTACCGGCACATTGAATTTTCAGGTTGGTTTTAGCTCGTCTGACGGAGTTTTTGTTCAGGCCGGTTTTGGTGAACGTAATTTTAATGCTCAAGGTTTTTTTGCCGGACTCCTTACCGGAGATGTTACCCGCGATTGGCGTGGTGCTGGTCAAAGTCTTAATCTTGGCGTGCAATGGTCGAAAGACACCACCAGTGCTGACTTAAATTGGACCAATCCACACCTCATGGACGGTCCTTATGCTTTGTCCCTAGGATATTCGTACATTAACTCTCGTCGTCGGGCGTGGGAAGAACGACGTTCAATTCCGACGGTGTCGCTCGGCCGCTATTTCTTGAATAACGACTTACGTCTCAATTTAAGCTATTCGTATACGGGATTAGACGTTTCGAATCCCCAAAGCGACGCACCGAATGACGCGGTTTTTGGCGCGGGAAAATATTATCATAATGCACTGACCCTGGGCCAAAGTTACGATCGACTTGATAATCCCCGAGCGCCCACTCGTGGTTACCAAGTAAACGCCAGTGAAACCTATTCCGGTGATCCTTTGTCAGGGTCCTCCGAATGGTGGAGCTACACGGTAAAAGGAGACCATTTCTTGCCCTTGGTCGAAGGCGAACAAGGCGGCGTGACCTATTTCCATCTCAATGCGCGATGGACGCAGATTCGTACCTTGGGTGATTCTGATGCGGTGCCCTTTTATCAACGTTATTATGGCGGCGGCCCGTCACCTCGTCACCGTGGCTTCGAAAGTGACCGTCTGAGCCCGACCGAGATCAACGTTTTTGGTAATAGAGCATACAGTGGTGGCACCACTGATGCCTTGGTTAGCGCTGAAATTTCTGTGCCTGTTCAAGATACCAACGAAGGCATCCGCTTAGCGTTGTTCACTGACTGGGGCAATGTGTGGGGCGCTGGCGAAAATATGAGCGTCAACGATATGCGTACCGCAGTCGGTTTTGGTGTTCGTTTCCCCATCATGATTCCCGTTGCCCTCGACTTCGCCTGGTTACTGGATGCGCGTGATGGCGAGTCCCACTCGCAAATTCAGTTCACCTTGGGTCAGTTTCACTACTGATGTGAGATCATTAATTATCCCATACCCTTCAACGGCCAAGAAATCGTTCGGGTTTGTGAGCGCTGCGGAAATATCCACGTGACCGATCGTTGCTGAAGTCTAGTATATCTTCTCACCATAAGGACTCTTATGCGCCTATTGCTCCCCTTGCTCGTCCTGTGCGCCTGCACGATGGGTATTTTTGCTGGCGATGTCGCCATCGTTCCCCCCACTGCATCGGTCGCTGGACCGGAACAAGCCGTCTTGCGACTCGATGAAGTCCTGAGAAATAGTAAATTGTATCAAGCTCGATTCGAAGAATTAAAAAAGGAACAAGCCGGAGTTGAAGCCCAGCTCAAGCAAATGGGAGAACAGATGTCGACTCTGAACAGTAAGTTGGAGGTTCTCAGTCCGACGAATGAAAAATATGCCCAGGCTGAGGAAGAATTTCAAGTTTTGAAGGTAAAGCGCGAATTATTGAAAAACCGCGTGGGTAAGTTTCTCGACCGTAGTCACGGCGCACTCCTCAAAGAATGTTTTGCCGTCTTACGTGGCCACTTAGCGGCCTACGCCAAAGAACACCGCATTAAGTTAGTGCTGATGGCGCCAAATCCAGATTTACCAAATGGTGGTTCGAGTGAACTGCTGATGCAGCTGGGCATGCAAAGCGCATTGTATTTTGATCCGTCGTTTGACATTACCGAGCCATTTATTGCTTATGCCAATGGTCGTTTTGCTGCCACCACTCCTACCTCAACCACCGCCGGCGCTCCCACACCAACCACCACTCCGGCACCCGTGGTCGCACCCGCGAGGCCCTAAATCATGCGAGTAACCATCCGCGAAGTCGCTCAGTTACTGGGCGGCACGGTGATTGGTGATGACCAACAAGCCATCACCGGCATCAGCAGCCTGACCGAAGCCAGTCCTGGCGACATTAGTTTTCTCGCAAATCCGAAGTATGAATCTTACTTAGGTGAAACCAAAGCCACGGCGGTTTTGGTCGCCGCCGAACATAAAGCGCCAAACTTAGTTCAAATTGTCGTTTCAAATCCGGATTTTGCTTTTGCGCGCGTCGTCGCCACGTTTGGGCCCAAAGCGGTGCCTCCGCCAATTGGTATTCACCCAACCGCCATCATCGGTGAACGGGTAAAAATCGGAGCCAACGCTGCCATCGGCCCCTATGCCGTCATTGCTGATGGTGTGGTGATTGGCGATAACGTCGTGATTTATCCCCATGTTTACGTTGGTCATGAATCGGTAATCGGTTCTGACTGCACGCTCTATCCACAAGTATCTGTGCGTGAGCGTAGTCAGCTGGGCAACCGCGTTATTTTGCATAGTGGCGTCGTCATCGGTTCCGACGGCTTCGGCTACGCTTCTGTTGAAGGGGTACATCACAAAATTCCGCAGGTGGGAATCGTCGTCGTCGAAGACGATGTTGAGATTGGCGCTAATTCGTGTCTCGACCGTGCTCGCTTTGGTCGTACCCGCATTGGTAAAGGCACCAAAATCGACAACTTAGTTCAAGTCGCGCACAATGTCGAAACCGGCCATCACTGCATTATTGTCGCACAAGTTGGCGTCGCTGGTTCAACGAAACTTGGCAATTATGTCACCTTAGCTGGACAGGCAGGTATCAGTGGTCATTTGACCATTGGCGACCACGCCATTGTTACAGGTAAAGCCGGAGTCTCAAAAAGCATCCCACCACGTTTAGTGGTGCGTGGTAGTCCTGCGCAAGAAATCAAAGCAGCGCAAGCGCAAGAAGTGGCTGTGCGTCGTCTGCCCGCAACCCAGGTGACGGTGAAAGAATTATTGTTACGCGTTGCCGAGCTTGAACGCCGATTGGCTCATATGACTCCTATTGGGGGGACGACGGGGAAAACCGTATGAGTGCTCAGCGTACGATTGCCACTCCTGTGAGCGTGAGCGGTATTGGCCTTCATTCCGGAGAGACCTGTAACGTTACTTTTCGTCCGGCGGCGCCTGACACGGGCATGCGCTTCGTGCGCGTCGATTTGCCAGGTGCTCCAGGAATTACCGCGCATCCTTCACGGCTCTGTCAACGCATGCGCCGTACCGCGCTGGTCGACACCATCAATCAGGTCGAAGTCGAAGTTCACACGACTGAACATTTTTTAGCGGCCTGTGTTGGCTTGGGAATTGATAATTTAATTATTGAATTAGACGCCGTTGAACTGCCTGGGCTTGATGGTTCTGCATTAGATTTCGCTACGTGTTTACGGACGGCTGGCTTAGTGGATCAAGCCGTTGCACGGCGCAGCTATAATGTCACGGAACCTGTTTCCATTAGCGATGGTAAGAGTTCGATCGTCGCTCTGCCACATGCTGATGGTACCAAGATTACGTATTCTCTTGATGACCACGGTGGTGCCATGGGTGGCGCACAGGTCGTCGAAATTGAACTGACCGAACAATCGTTTATCGAAAAAATTGCACCCGCACGAACTTTTTGTTTAGCTAAAGAAGTGGAGATGTTACGAGCCTTAGGCCTGGGCAAGGGAGCGACGACCAAGAACACCTGTGTTTATGATGGTAAACGCATCATTGATAATGAACTGCGCTTCCCCGATGAAGCAGCTCGACATAAGATTCTTGATTTAATTGGTGATTTAGCGCATGCGACTCGTCGACTCAACACGCACATCATCGCGGTACGCACTGGCCATCGCGAAAACATGTTGCTCGTTCAAGAGCTTAATCGTCGCATTGAACAATCTGAACGCCCCGCTGTAATTTTTGATATTTCAAAGATTCTTGCGCTCTTGCCACATCGCTATCCGTTTTTAATGGTGGATCGCATCATCGAATATACACCAGGGAAATCGATCATTGGCATCAAAAATGTTACGATCAACGAACCGTATTTTCAGGGTCATTTTCCCGGGACTCCAGTAATGCCTGGAGTGCTTTTATTGGAATCTATGGCTCAGACGGGTGCGGTTATGCTCATGGATGCTGAGCGTGATAGCGGTCGCGTGCCGTATTTTATGAGCATGGACAAAGTTAAATTTCGTCGCCCCGTATATCCTGGTGATCAATTGCGTATCGAGATTGAAGTCTTGCGAATTCGCTCTCGGATGAGTTCCTGCCTCGGTCGCGTATTGGTTGATGGTCAGCTCATCAGCGAAGCTGAAATTCGCTCGGTGATGATGGACCGCTGACATGTGCCCGCGCACAAGGTCCAATGTGGCAAGCGCAAGTGAGGCGTAGTCTATGGCAATGCGACCACGTCCTGGTGTTTTGTTAGTGGCTACTCCGCAATTAACCGATCCCAATTTTTTGCGCTCGGTCATCTTTCTCCTCGATCACGGAGAGGGTGGATCGTTGGGCTTTATTGTTAATCGTCCGTTGGATCTACCATTGAATGAATTGTGGACCGAAGTGCCTGACGGCTTGGCAGAGTCACGACTCGCCGCTGAAGGCGGACCAGTCGACAAGCACAAGGGCTTATTATTGCACAGCGAGATGAATTTAGCGGGTGCCCAGGTAATGGGTGAAGGCGTAGCCATTGGCGGTGATTTATCGGCTCTCGCAGAGCGCTGGTCCACTGGCGGCGATCATACCGGTCCAAGACTTTATCTTGGTCACAGTGGTTGGACGGTTGGTCAGTTACAACGTGAGATCGACGAGGGTGCTTGGTTGGTACGACCTGGACATGTGGACCTTTTGCTTAGTTCTCAATCATTGGAATCATTGTGGCAACAATTAATCGAAGGCCACGTTGGCGGCATGCCTGACCCTAGTCGTAACTGAAATTGAGTCTTCATCATTCCTTCACGTCTTTTTGCACGCTCGTCGCTTTGGTTTATCATCCGTTTAGGGATTTTATGCATTTACAACTTATGACCTTCACGTTTGCCCTCATAAGCCTTATTCTGAGCGGCTGTGGTCGTTGGGCTCCTGGATACATTATTACTCAAGACGGCACTATGTTGTCTAACAGTGATATAAACTATCGCGATGTTACCGTGCTCAATATCCGCACTGAATTAGATAAACAAATTGGCGAACATTGGCGCACGCAGATCGATTTACCTGAATTACCCATCTATGAGTCAGATGATCGTCATACCTCTTCATCTTGGATGTGGGAGAAAATTACCATGACCGTCACGCTAGCAGGCGATGATAATACGCCGCCTCTCATATCTGAAAAGGAAATTCAAGATGAAATTCAAGAATTTATGTATCAAAAAATTTATCAGCCGAAAAAGAATTTCTCCGTCATCGTCATTAAAAAAATTGACGTCGCCCTTTTTGCAACGCTATGTACTCCTTCAAAACAGCCTCTGAATCCATCTAAACCTGACGCTTCGCAAATACGTCACTATACCGTTCAAGTTGGCGATACTTGGGCTGACATGAGTCAGGCATTTTATGGAAGTACTCAACACTGGCGCCTATTGTCAGAGGCGAATCACGGTGGTGATCTTCCTGTTGGTCGTGAGCTTTTGATTCCCGTAAAACCATAAGAAGCGACAAGAGGCCATAAGAGGCCATAAGAGGCCATAAGAAAAAGTACCGTCGAAAAGTCACCATCAATGACACTTTTAGCCCAACGACGACCGTTATAAAAGCAATCTTAGAGTGACATGGAGGAAAAGTCGCTTTTTAGCCACTATATAGGGCTTATTAGACAATCTTTTAGACGATCCTAACCACGTCACCACAGCGACTTTAGATAGTTTTAGACGTTTTTGACACGCAGAGGATGAGGAGTAGGATAGTTAACTATGATAGACGTATTGACCACCAAACCACTCCTCCTGCGCTGTGATCGACAGGATCTCCTATCAGCGATACAAGCTGCTGACGCTGTTGTACCTTCAAATAGTACGAAGCCGATTCTTACCAATTTGTTATTTGATGCTAAAACTGATCAACTTGAAATTATTGCTACGGACTTACAAGTTGGACTACGTTCGGTTGTTCAGCGTGTCCAAATTGAGAATCCTGGTCAGGCCGTCGTTCAAGCTCGTCAGTTAGCAAGTATTTTACGTGAGTCTTCTTCACCAAGTGTTTGTCTTCGATTGGAACAAAAAGGAGATATTAGTCAGCTACAGATAGAATTAAGCGATGGTGATTATCAAGTTCCTGCTGTTGTTGGGGAAATATTTCCACCGGTACAAGCTTTTCCTCCTGATGTTCCTAAGATCATTCTTCAAGGTTCGCGTTTTGAAGAGATGATTCGCCAAACAGTTTTTGGTATGGATAAAGATCGTACGAGTGCGGTGTTGTCTGGAATTTTTTTATCGATTGGTAATGGTGAATTAGTACTAGCGGCAACAGATGGAAAAATTCTTTGTGAAGCGGTTGAAAAAAGTGAATCATTTCGTTTAAATACAACCAATGATTTAGTCTCTTCGGTGGTTCCGGCAGTTACCATTAATCATCTTCAAAGAATTTTAGGTACGGTTCCACCTGAACAGGTTGAAATAGCTTTTGCCTCTAAATTATTATTTATTCGCTTGAAAACTTCAGTTGGTTTAAATATCGAACTGACAAGTCGTTTGGTCGAAGGAAATTTTCCAACATATCGTAATGCCTTACCAATGAATGCCCCTTCGAGTGTTAGTTTTAATACGTCGGATCTTACTTCGGCAGTACGACGTGTTGCATTAATGACGAGTCAAACTAGTCGAGGTATCATCATATCACTCGATAAAGATCATTCCGTTTTTAGTAACCTTAATTATACTAATGGAAGTGCACGCATTCCTGTGCGCTGTAATTATCAAGGTTCACCATTACGACTGGGCGTTAACGCACAGTATTTAAGTGATGTTTTAAAGGTTTATAAAGGTGATCTCATTGGTATGGAATTATCACGTGGACTTATTATGCGTGAAGCTGGTGCAACCTATTTAATTATGCCAATCAGTCTTCCTAATTGACGATCCTGATGGCTTGGTTTTTGAAAGAGTAAACCATGGAACCGTCCGATAATGACTCCGGACTTCCTGTTTTATTATCTTTAGGGATTCCTCAGGGTGAACCTTGGGACTCTGGTATTCAGACAGCTCACATTTTATTAAATGATGGTTATCAGGTTTATGCGGCAGGTGGTTGTGTACGTGATTTTTTATTAGGGCTGCCCGTACATGATATCGATTTAGCTACCTCTGCTCATCCTGAACAAGTTGAAAAATCGTTTCGCGCTCAAAATTGGCATACGATCGCCGTCGGCAAAGCGTTCGGCGTTATCATTGTGGTCACTCCATCAGGTTTGCATGTAGAAATAGCGACCTTTCGAAATGATGGAGCCTATATTGATGGGCGTCGGCCGCAGTTGGTTTCGTTTAGTCATGTAAGCGACGATGTTCAACGGCGTGATTTTACCATCAATGCGTTGTTATATGATGTTCAAGAAGGTGTTGTCATTGATTACGTAAATGGGCGCGCTGATTTACTAGCGGGGATTATACGCGCCGTGGGTGATCCATTGGCTCGTCTGCAAGAAGACCGGTTACGTGTGCTGCGCGCTTTGCGTTTTGCGGCACGACTCAATTTTCGCATTGAACCCAAAACCTGGGAGGCGGTAAGAGTAACCTCTTTAAAGGGTCTCAGTGGCGAAAGATTAATGCAGGAATTTACTAAAGCCTTGGCAGGTTCAGGTCGTTCACGTTGGCTGATGTTATTGTCTGAAAGTGGTCATCTGGTGAATCTCTGTGCGCCTTTGGCTGTTTGCAATTCAGCGGATATAATTGCTTTAGGGCGTCGTTTAGACGAATTACAATCGACCGACCCATTGTCGCTACAGTTGGCGCTGTGGTTATCGCCGCTCTCGCAAGATTTGGCGATGGCGTGGTTGGACGGTCAGCGCTTGTCCTTGGTCGTGGTGCGCACCACTCGTTGGTTACTTGAATACGCCGTTCAATGGCCACGTTTGCCATCTTTACCATTGGCTGCGCGTCGTCGGTTATGGCGTCACGTGGACGGCCCATTACTGGGACGCTTGGTAGAATTACTGCATGGTGATCATCCGTTGCGTAAGGAGGCGGTACAAACCCTAGCTGAGGAATTAAGGGCTGAACAGCGCACGTCTTGGATTCCGCCTCTTCGTGCGGAAGAGCTTATAGCCATGGGCTTACCGCCAGGACCAAGATTAGGCACGTTGCTACGCGAGCTTGATGACGCTGATTTGGCGGGTCATTTCGTCGATCATGCAGCGGCAGTTGCGTTTGCTCGTGCTCGTATTGCTGAGTTGAAAACCACGAAGTAAACCCTTCCAGGCACGCGTTGACCGATGAATCATGCTTCGTAGGGTGCGCGCCCGTTTCAACCGACCGCGCACCGCGAAGGACCTCGTTATGGCTAAGGCCGCTGCTCCTAAAAAATCCGTCAAATCACCAAAATATGTTTACCACTTTGGTGGTGGCAAATCCGACGGTGACGCATCGTTGAAGTCGCTGCTTGGTGGCAAAGGTGCCAACTTGGCCGAAATGAGTCGTCGCGGTTTTGACGTTCCTGATGGTTTCACCATCACCACTGAAGTGTGCACGTATTACTACGACAATAAGCGCTCGTATCCGAAGGGCTTGTTTGAAGTCGATACAGCGAACGCCATTGCCAAGCTTGAAAAAGCAACCGGCAAAGGTTTTGGCGATGCCAAGAACCCACTGCTCGTATCCGTGCGCTCCGGCGCTCGCGATTCGATGCCTGGTATGATGGACACCATTTTGAATTTGGGTCTCAACGACAAAACCGTTGAAGCGCTCAAGGCCAAGACCAACAACGGTCGTTTTGCTTTCGATTGTTACCGTCGTTTCGTGCAGATGTACGGCGACGTGGTCATGGGCGTGCAAAAGCGCCACGAAAACGAGGCCGATCCGTTTGAGCACGCCATGGAAGCGCTCAAAGAAGAATTCGGTGTTCATGAGGATTCGTTGCTGACCGAAGCCCATCTGCGTGAACTGATCAAGCGCTACATCGCGCTGATCAAAGAACGTACTGGCAAAGCATTCCCACAAAGTCCGTTTGATCAGCTCAAGGGCGCGGTTGGCGCCGTCTTCGGTTCATGGATGAATGACCGTGCGATTCTTTATCGCAATAAATACAAGATCCCGCACGAATGGGGCACCGCCGTCAACGTGCAGGCGATGGTGTTCGGCAACATGGGCGACACCTCGGGCACTGGCGTGGCTTTCACCCGCAACCCAGCCAATGGCGCCAACGAATTTTACGGCGAGTACCTTGCCAATGCGCAAGGTGAAGACGTGGTCGCGGGCATCCGCACCCCGCTCAAAATCACCGACATGGCGACCGACAAAGTGTTCTCGGACATCTACAAGCAGCTGCTGAAAGTGCGCGCCAAACTCGAAAAAGAATTCGGCGACGTGCAGGATTTCGAGTTCACGATCGAAGATCGCAAGCTCTACATGCTCCAAACGCGGCACGGCAAGCGCACGGCGCAGGCCTACGTCAAGATCGCTCATGACATGGTTAAAGCCAAGCTGATGACACCGGAACACGCGGTGAAATCAGGCGATCCGCAAGCGCTCGATCAATTGCTGGCGCCGATTTTCGATGGCGCTGACGAAAAAGCGGCCGAAAAGAGTCATTACCTCACTTCCGGTTTGCCTGCGGGGCCTGGCGCTGCGTCTGGTACCATCGCGTTGACTGCCAAGAAGGCGGAAGAGCTCGCTGCTGCTGGCCAGAAGGTCGTGCTCTGCCGTACCGAAACCAGTCCAGAAGATCTGCGCGGCATGATCGCCGCCGAAGGCATTCTCACCGCGCGTGGTGGCGTGTCATCGCACGCGGCGTTGGTTGCTCGTCAGATGGGCAAAGTGTGTGTCGCCGGCGCCGGCGAACTCACGGTCGACTACGAGAAGGGCACCTTGACCTGTAACGGCAAGACCCTGCGCGAAGGCGAGTCGATCGCCATCAACGGCACCACCGGCAAAGTCTACGGCCGCAAGGTCAAGACCTCCGACAGCGAATTGCTCCAGGTATTGGTCGCCAAGACCATGAAGCCAAAAGACAGTGAACTGTTCCAGGCTTATGATTTCGTGATGAAATTGGCTGATAAATATCGCACGCTCGGCATTCGCACGAACGCTGACCAACCAGATCAAGCGACCAATGCGGTGGTCTTCGGCGCTGAAGGCATTGGCCTGTGCCGTACGGAACACATGTTCTTCGAAGGCGATCGCATCGACTCCGTGCGCGAAATGATCCTCTTCGCTGAGGACTACGCGAAGTTCAAAGCCGAGTCGGAAGAAGCCAAGGGCGACGATCAGAAGCTCGCTGCGCTCAAGGGCCAATACGCCCAGGCCATCGATCACTTCAAGGGCGCGCTCGCCAAACTGTTGCCCGTGCAGCAGAAGGACTTTGAAGGCTTGTTCGAGTCGATGGCTGGTCGCCCAGTGACCGTCCGTTTGCTCGATCCTCCCCTCCACGAGTTCCTGCCCCAGGCCGGTCCTCAGATGGAAGATCTGGCGAAGAAGCTCGGCGTGAAATACGATCGCATCGAAGCGCTCGGCCACAGCTTGCATGAGTTCAACCCCATGCTCGGCCATCGCGGTTGCCGTCTCGGCATCGTCTATCCGGAGATCACCGAGATGCAGAGCCGCGCCATCGTGCGCGCTGCCCTCGTGGTCGCCAAGAAGACCGGCAAGAAGGTCGTGCCTGAAGTCATGATCCCGTTGGTCGGCTTCCAACAGGAATTGAAAAATCAGCTCGACATCGTTCACGGTGTTTTCGCTGAGGAATTCGCCAAGGCCAAAACCAAGCTGCCGTACCTGGTCGGCACCATGATCGAGATCCCGCGCGGCGCGCTGACCGCTGACGAGATCGCTGAGCACGCTGAATTCTTCAGCTTCGGCACCAACGACCTGACCCAGACCACCATGGGCATGTCGCGTGACGATTCGGGCAAGTTCCTGCCCTTCTATCAGAAACTCGGCATCGTGAAGGCGAATCCTTTCGCCTCGATCGATCAGGCCGGTGTCGGTCAATTGATGGAAATTACGCTACAGAAATCAGCGCCAGTTCGTCCGGGCATGAAGTACGGCATTTGCGGCGAACACGGTGGCGATCCTTCGACCATCGAATTCTGTCACAAGATCGGCCTGACCTACGTCAGCTGCTCACCGTTCCGCGTGCCCATCGCACGCTTGGCGGCCGCTCAGGCCGCCCTGCGTCATGGCAGTAAGAACGCCAAGCCAGCGGCGAAGGCCAAACCAGCGAAGTTGAAAGCGGCAGCCGCTAAGGGCTGAGTCTTTGGTTCAGTTTGAGAAACACGACACCCGCGGGATTTCCCGCGGGTGTCAGTGTTTCATGCGAGTCGCTGATAAGTGGTTCGCTAGTCGCAGAGACATACAAGCGGTTAGCTCAGTCCCAATTCGTCAGGATGTCGAATACGGCATCGACGACTTCACCAACCACTGAGCCTTCGTCGTCGGTGGTTGAGTCGGTTCGTCGGTTGGGTGGCTGACGCTTGGTGGTATCGACAACGACTTGTTGTCGTGTTGGTGCACCGCGAATCGGGAAATGTTCCAGCTCATCGGCGTCGAACCACAGGGATTGGCAAGGTCGGCACAGATCCAGTTCCACTCCATCTGTTACCAGTGCGAACGATGAGCGACGACAAAGCGGACAGGCAATGCCCGGACGTGGGTGAGCGCCGGCCTCAGCCCACAGTCGTGGCACGAGCGCGTCGCCACTCCGGCTACGCATTACCGAGAGCAGCATTTGTGTGCCATGGCACTTCGTGCACTGATGGGCGATGCCACCGGTAGCCACCGTGTGTCGGATGAGCTCATCTCCGCACCGCGGACACTGCGGTAACGGATTGCGGCTCACGTATTTGGCCCACTGGTGTTCGATTGTTTCACAATCCGATCCATGATCGCGACGACGCGTTGGAAATGATCTTTGCTCTCGAAATGCAAAGTCATCGAACCTTTTCCGCCGCGTTCTTTCACGGTGACGCGGGTACCGAATAAATGGAAAAGATTGGTTTCTAATTCACGTAAATGCGGTGGTTTAGTCGGGCGAACGGCCTCAATGGTTGTACTGGTGACAGGGCCACCTTTGGCGAGGCGTTCAACGTCACGCACGGAAAGACCTTCGTCGATCACGCGTTGCGCCAACACGCGTTGCCAGGAACTATCTGCTATCGACACCAGCGCACGCGCGTGGCCCATCGATAACGAGCCATTGGATACCAGCGTTTGCAGTTCTTCCGGTAATCCCAACAACCGCAGATTATTGGTGATGCCGCTGCGTTCTTTGTTCAGTCGATCCGCGAGTCCGTCATGGGTCAGGCCGTGAGTTTCGATCAGCGCCTGATAGGCTTTGGCGAGTTCGATAGCGTTGAGATTTTCACGCTGAATGTTTTCGATCAGGCGGAGTTCAGCTTGGTGCTGCGGATCGTTTTCTTCGCGCACGACCACTGGGACTTTGGTCAATCCGGCGAGCTTGGCGGCGCGATAGCGACGTTCACCGGAGAGAACTTCGTAGCCCACCTCGCGCTTCATCACCACGATGGGCTGCAACATGCCGTGGCTTTTCAAGCTGGCGGCGAGCTCTTCGAGCGCCTGGGAATCAAAGTCTGTGCGTGGGTTTGCGCTTGGCGGCACGATCATGCCGAGGTCGATTTCGAGGTAGCCTTTGGGCTGCTCGCGGCGGACGGTTTTGGCAAACACGTCGCTCAGACTTCGTCCCAGGCTGTTATCGCTTAAGGCCATGTAACAGCTCCTTGGCGGCAGCGAGATACGCCAAACCACCAATACTAAGGGGATCGTAGTCGAAAATGGTTTTGCCGTGGCTTGGCGCAGCGGCGAGCGAAATGTCGCGTGGAATAACCGTTGGTAACGCTTGCTTACTAAAGTGCTGGCGAACTTGTTGCTCAACTTGCGTGGCCAGCGGATGGTTTGGCTCGAACATCGTTAACAAAATGCCGGTGAGTTCGAGCGTTGCCTGAGAACTTTCGCGCAAATCTTCAACGTAGGCCAACAATTGGCTGAGACCTTCCAGCGCGTAGTACTCACATTGCAGCGGAACCAACAAATGGCTGGCAGCAAGAAACGCGTTGATGGGCAAAAGAGACAAATTTGGCGGACAATCAATGAAGATGAGATCAAAGCGCTCGACGAGAGGGGCTAAGCGTTGCTTGAGCGCTAAGCGGCCCCCTGTTTGTCGGCTCAGTACCAATTCTTGTTCTAAAAGATCGTGACCAGCAGCGATTAGCCAGAGGTTCGGTCGTGTTCCAGAGGCGATCGGTTGGCCTCCTGCATAGATGGATGTGCCTTGACCCCGTTCTCCAAGCACGCTGGAGGCGTTTCCTTGCGGGTCATTATCAACCACCAAGGTTTTCAGCCCGGCCAATCCACAGGCAGCGGCGAGATTCACCACCGAAGTGGTCTTACCCACGCCGCCTTTTTGGTTCGATACAGCAATGATGGGTGGCATTGGCATGGGTGAGGGATGTTCCACGTGGAACAAGAGAGGCAAGGACCAGATTCAAACTAAATGCCACGATGGATAGAACACCGTCTTGGTGCTCTATTGCCGCATCTCGGCTTCAAGCAGCAATCGGGGTTGTTCCACGTGGAACAACGCCTTTAGAGCCGCCGAAGAGTAACCGTTGGCTGAAGAGTGAGTCCGCTTTTATCAATAGCGTTCACCGCAGCAAAGAATGAGGCGCTTAGAAGGGGGTGAGTGCAAATTTCAATGAGCGCTTGGCCTTTGGCATTCGGCGTACCCTGGTGAATATTCAAGACGCTTACCCCCTGCTGGCTGAGTTCGTTGGTAATTTTCGCCAAAGTGCCAGGTTTATCAGCAACCATGAAGCGAGCATAACTGCTGGTGATTTCTTCGGCTTCCGGCAGCAAGGGAACTTCGCGTGCGTTGGTAAAAAACTGAAAACGTTTGGCGGTTAATTCGTATCGTCCGGTGCAAACATCGACGACATCTGCTAATACCGCGCTGGCAGTTGGCAGTGCTCCGGCGCCTTGACCTACTAGGAGGGTAGGACCAGCGGCGCTGCCATGCATGTAAACACCGTTGTAATTAAAGTTTACAGAAGCAAGCGGGTGATCTTTATGAATCAAGGTCGGCGCTACGCGTAGTTCGAGCCCTTGCGGACGCGGAATAGCGACTGCGAGCAGTTTAATGCGCGAATGCATGGTCCGAGCGGATTCGATATCCAAGGCGGTTAGGCGATCGATGCCTTCACAGCGCAAAGAAACTACGGGGATGCGACCATTAAAGGCGATTCGCGCCAAGATCGCAAGTTTGTGGGCACTGTCGGTACCGTTCACGTCCAGCGTCGGATCACTCTCGGCGTAGCCCAGTTCCTGAGCTTCCTTCAGCGCTGCGGCATAATCTTTGCCGTCCTCAGTCATGCGCGTCAGGATGTAATTGCAGGTGCCATTTAGGATCGCGTAGATTCCTTCGATTCGATTGGCGACCAATCCGTCCCGCAAAGCCGCTACGACGGGAATTCCACCGGCAACAGCGGCTTCGAAAGCGATGCCAACACCGCGTTTGGCGGCCAGAGCGAAAAGCTCGTCGCCATGTTCAGCGAGCAGCGCCTTATTGGCGGTGACCACATGCTTGCCGGCGTTCAGACAGGCGATGCACAGGTCTTTTGCCGTGGTGGTGCCACCGACCAGATGAATAATGGTGCGGATTTCAGGGTCGTTGAGCAGCACCGACACTTGATCGGTGACGACCGCCGATCCAGGATTTTGCGCGCGTGTTCGTCCAGGCGTGCGTGTAACGATGGTCTTAAGGTACAGGTCCAATCCGCAGCGGTCGCGAAAAACCTGGGCATCGCGATGAAGAACCTCGACCACTCCACCGCCAACGGTTCCCCAACCGATTAAACCGAGCGCACAACGTTGCATAAATTCCTCACTTCCCGTTCCCGGTTCTGCCGGGGTGGTGGGTGGCATGGTGGCGTGATGGAGGGGGAGGCAAGACGGCGAGCGGCGATCATCGGCGGGTTAGTAGCAGACCAGCGAAAATCGCTCAAAAAAGTTATATGCCTTCACCCAGTCGTTCGGCCAGAAAACGGCTGAGTCCGACTTTGAGAATTTTAGCCTGCGTTTTCTGCACATCGTAAGCAATACGATGAAAGGTCAGGCGGTCGTCATCAAGAATAGCAAAGCTCGCTCGCGAATC
>JAYVSL010000002.1:0-13635 GCA_043775355.1 Planctomycetota bacterium | reverse complement strand
CGCAGGAAAATCGCGGGCTGGGACCATAATTACCTCATCCAGCTCCTCGCCAGAATAGCCACGCCCGTGTCACACGAGGGGTAATGCAATTGCCCTGCCTGGATACCCGCTGGCAATGGTACCGGCCCCATTTATCGCGTTGACCATGGTGTTCGCTTCAGTGCTCACAAAGGTGGCTCCACTCGCCACGGTCAAATCCGATAAATTACTGGTCCATACTTCATTGGCCCAACTACCTCCCGTAAAAGTCCCGGCTACCACATCAATCAGAGCGCCAGAGCTCAGCTGAAAGGTTGCGACTGCCGCCTGCCAGGAGATCGCCGCTGACCCTGATTTTCGCAACGTACCAGCACCGGAAAAGGTGGTCGTTCCATAGTCTGCATTCGACGACAGATTAAATTCCAACACCGTACCCGTAGCGATCGAAAATGAAGGTGTGGCATAACTGGTGGCGGTGATTTTCAGCGTGCCTCCTGATATGGTGGTCGCGCCGGTATAGGTATTCGCACGCGTCAACGTTTGTGTTCCAGTGCCGGTTTTCGTTACTGCTCCAGTACCGCTGATAACTCCATCGTATGAGGTGCTAGTACCATCGCCGCCCAGCGTCAGCGTTGTCGTACCCAGCGTCACGTTTCCGCCGGTTGCGCCGCCACCGGCGAGTGAGCCGATGGAATTATTGAAGCCGGTTATATCGAGAATTGCCGTAGCTACGTTTGCTAACGTTACTGCTGAATTGGTGCCAAACGCTGATGTCGATCCCGCTTTAAGCGTGCCTGAGCTTATAGTTGTCGCGCCACTGTACGAATTTGTTCCTGACAACGTCAACGTGCCACCGGCAAGTTGGGTGAGAGTGATTCCGCCCGTGCCAGAAATGTTACCGCTGAAAGTCTGCGTCGCATACCAAGCCTGAACCGACAACAACGCATTGTTCGTAATCGTTCCAGAAATCGAACTACCCCAACCATTATCCATGATAATCACGCTGGATGCGTTCGAGTTGGTGATGTTGTTTGCCAGCGCTATACGGTCCACCAACAACGTACCACCATTGAGCGTTATCCCTCCCGTACCGTAAGTGGTATTATTTAAAGTTGCGTTCTGTAATGTGCCTGCGTTGACGGTGGTGGTGCCGGAGTAGGTGTTGTTGGTGGCGAGGTACAGGGTGCCGGCGCCGGCTTTCGTCAGGGCGCGGGCGCCGCCTGTCTCGCTGACGACACCACCGACCGAAATGTTAGAGGTCGCCGTAATCGTGCATGTGGCGACATCAAGAATCATCGGAATATTGATGGCCTGTGTATTCGAACTGCTGTTGGTGATGTTTCCTGCCAATGTGATGCGACTACCAGCCAGCGTGAACGCCCCGGCGGCTGCGGCAAACGTGATGCTATTAAAACTGATATCGACGGTGGCAATATTATTGGTCGTACTGAGCTGAGTCGACCCGGCGAAAACTAAATCGTCACCCGCCACCGGCACCGTATTCGTGTCCCAATTTACTCCGTCCGCCCAAGTTCCGGTTCCTGCACCACCATCCCAGGTGACCGTCGCCGCTGACAACGTCGACGACATGACCAAACACACCAGCACCAGCAACCAGCCGACGAAAACGCTCCATTTTTGTTGACCAAGCTCAGTGATGAAACCGCGACACCTCATAAGATGAAGGAACCCATGGGTAAGTTATTAACGCTGTTCGACGCAAGCACTGACGACACAGCCAAATTACCTCAAATATTTCACTTTTGCACGGGCTGTCTCTGAAAGTTTACATCACCACAACACACACATGAGTCACAGCCATCTGAATTCCATCAGGCGCCAAGTTCGAACGCAGTGACCAGGTGACTAAATGGAAACTGCCGCTGCTGAACGGCCACGCCACCGTATATGCAACTCCTTTTTGTTCAGATAATTATGAGTAATTTATTGGCGTCGCTCTATGTGTTATTGATAATAGTTCGCAAATGCCATTGACTACAAACCAAGTCCTGAGATGGTGCCCGCCTCACAGCAACCGACCTGATTACCAAGTCGGTTTCCGGTCTTTGCTCATGACTTATAAAAGAAAACCAGCCCCATGCGCTATCTCCCGCTCCTTCCTCTCGCTTCTTTGACCTTGATCGCCGTCAGCATGAGCGACGTCGCTTATGCCAGTGAACGCCACTTCGGTTACGTTACGGAGAGCGCGGTACTTACTCCGGGTCAAAAGGAGTTAGAACTGTGGTCGACGTATCGTCGCGGGCGCGAGGCTTTTTATAGCCGAATGGACAACCGCTTGGAGCTGGAAATTGGCGTCACCGATCAACTAATGACGGCGTTCTATCTGAACTACAGTAGCAAAACCCAGGATGACGGGGCCGGTGGATTGGTCACCGAAGCCGGAGTCGAAGGCGGATCGGTCGAATTAAAATATAAGTTCAGTGATCCCGTGGCCGATGCCTTCGGCTCGGCGCTCTATGGCGAAGTCGGCTTAGGCAGCGAAGAAGGAGAGGTCGAATTCAAATTTATCGTCGATAAACGCATGGATCGCCTGCTCGTCGCCTTCAACGCCGTCTACGAAGTGGAGGCTAAATTCGCCACGGACGAAACCGAGTACGAGCACATCGTTGAAACTGATCTTGGCGCGACCTATTTCTTCCGCCCACGCTTCAGCCTGGGCCTGGAAGCACGAACCCATCACGTCATGGTGGAAAATGTCGACACGCGCGGAGCACTGTATGTTGGCCCAGTGCTTTCCTATCAACATGAATCGTTCTGGATCGCGCTCACAACTCAGTGGCAAGTCGCCTCATTAGGCGGTGAAACACCTGGACAAAGTTTCGAGCTCAACGAACACGAACGCTTCAATGGCCGTTTGCTGATTGGCACGCATTTTTAATCCCCGCATAAACATTTTTAACGCTGCTTTTTTTACCACAGCCACCCTGATCTTGGGTGGCTGTGGCGCAGTCATTCCCAGAGTCACCCCCGAACTAGTCGCCCTGGCTCAACAACGTGAAAAAGCCGCAAGCGCAGGGTATTTAGAGGAAAGCAGGGCGCTCTACGTGACGCGTTGTAGTTCATGCCACAGCCTCAATGACCCACGCGATTACACTGAAGAAGACTGGCCTGGCTGGATGCACAAGATGGCGCGAAAGGCGAAAATCAGCAGTGAGCAAGAACAGCAGTTACTGGTATTTGTCTTAGCGGCTCGCGACTTACCAATGAAGTCATCGCCATGAGAGCTACCGTACCGGCCAAAAACGATTAAGCTGTTGACCCATCGACGGCTTTTCGTGGAACATCTGACAAACGTACTTTGCTCGACCATCCGATTGCCGGCAGCTCGATCACACGATAGAAAAGCCATCCTGCACCAATGACCAAAACCGTAAGAAATACAAATAAGCCACCGTGGAATGCTTCAGGAATACGTGGCATCAAAAGGTTCATGGCCTTAATTCCCAACGGGAAATGAATAAGGTACAGCGAGTACGATATCATACCCAAAAAGAGGAAGAAGCGCGGCACCTTAAGATCAGGAATCACTGCAATCAGGCTGGCAGCTGACAATCCGGCAATAAGCCAAGTCATGCCGTGATCTATCGCCGCGAGGGCTGCCACCGGCAGTACGTAGGCGATAACCACGAGAGTGTTCGCTAGTTTTTTCATGTGCCATACGACGAGAAATCCAATAGCGAAAAACGGCAAGTACGATGCAAATGGCCATACTTCTTTGATGACGTATCCAACCGCCAGCATGGCCACCAACGCAAGGTGACGAACCCACGCGGCCCGATGAAAAACCAAAGAAAACATCAAGCCGAGGGTGATGTAATATTGAAGTTCAATGCCAAGCGTCCAATAAACGGGATTCTCTGGCGGGAATTTTAGGTAAATACTTTCCAGTAGGATGTCGCCGATAGAATCATGCATCGGTTTTTTCAGCCAAGCTGCGGCGAGAAAAGATAATGCGATGGTAAAGATCAAGGATAGCAGATACGGCGGATGAAGGCGAAGCATGCGTTTCGCAATAAAACGGGGATATGACGCCACGCCATACTCCGCCTTCAACAGACCCCATGGAATAATGAAGCCAGAAATAACAAAAAATATTGGTACTCCAGCGGTTCCTATGCTGGCGACCTGTTGCGCAATTGCTGTGGGTAAGGTCGGACTGAAATGACACCAACAAACCAGCAGAGCGGCGACACCACGCAGCAGATCAAGCGTGTGCATGCGCCCGGCGGAGTTGGACAGAAGAGCGGTCATAGGAAATACGCCTTGGAATTGAAATGTGTCAGCAGATCACGCCCTAACAATGATCTACGGGTTTACAAATATGTCTGCTCGTCAATGAATGACAGGTACGGTGAGGCTGCCTATTATATGGTAATGAACGTAATGAATGTGATGAACTAAAAAAAGGTGCGGGGTGATGTCAGGCCAATCATAACATCGCGCTGATCAAAGCTGCGTGTAGGGCTTCTGGAGTAGGATATCGATCTGCTGGTTTGCGCGCGGTCGCGCGACGAATAATCGCACAAATCATCGGTGACAACGTTGGCCGAATCAGCGCAGGATCGGGGAACGTGTTGGTCAAAACTTTAGCTGCGACGATCACCATGCTTTTACCGGCAAAAGGTGCCTGGCCCGTAACCAGGGCAAATAACGTCGCTCCCAAAGCATAAATATCACTGCGAACGTCAAGCTCGCGATCGCCGCTCGCCTGTTCCGGACTCATGTATGCTGGCGTGCCAACCATTAATCCGGTAGCCGTAAGTCGATCAGCATCATCCTGCGTGCGCGCTAGTCCAAAGTCACCGAGCTTACCGCGACCCTGGACGTCGATCAGCAAATTGGTCGGCTTAATATCACGGTGCAGCAGGCGCGCCGCATGCAGCGCCGACAGTCCAGCACAGCCATCGGCAACTAAGCGCAGAGCCATTTTTTCGTCAAGGCAACCGCCAAGAGTATTGTTGGCAAGCTGTCCAGCGTCACCCCCGGTAGCCATCTCTAGCACCAAGTAAGGCTGCGTACCATGCCGACCATAGCCATGCACGGCGATGACATGAGGATGATGAAGATTGGCGAGCATGGTGGTTTCGCGTAAAAAACGCGACACTTCTTCGGTATGAGCAGCAACTGAAGAGTGCATCAACTTGATCGCCACTTCATAAGCCCCCGACTCAAGCTGCGACTCAGCCCGCGACCCTGCCCTCGACTCTGCCACGCGGGGCACTTTTTTTGCAAGATAGATCGTTGCCATACCACCACGACCAATTTGGCGAATAATGCGGTAATCACCGACCTGCAGTGGGACTTCATTGGTGGCCAAGCTAGCCATCAAGTCGCCAATAACCTGACGCGACAGAACGCCTTGTTGAATCAGCAAATCAGCCGCGCGACGATTTTGCTCTAATGCCATGCGCTGAATCCGCTCAGCGGTCGAGCGATCCATCAAGCCCCTGGCTACTCCAAGGTTCAATAATAATTGATCACGTTGTTCCGGCATGAGTCCTTGTAGGTACTTTGTCATCGAACCGAGATCATTCCAGATCACAAGATGATTGTTCCGAGAGCTTCGCATCTGACTTAGTTAGAAGCTGTCTGGAAAAGGCGCAATTTGACATGGAGGACCGAAGGACCGGAGAATGAACGGATTCAAAATCATAGAACCCACGTGGGTTTTGACTTTTGGCTTCTCCGGTTCTTCGGTCGTCATTTTCCAGTTTCCAGACAGCTTCTTACTTACTCAAACGACGCGTCCATGTGCGCTCGACGAGCGTTAATCGCCGTTCAATTTTCTGAGACTTCAGTGCGGATTTTCGATTAAGAAGCGAAAGCCAATGTTAGGCGTACGTTTGTCCTCGCCAATATAGGGCAGTGCAGCGCAGCGTAAATCCGCACTGCTTCCATCGTAAGCTCCGCCGCGTATGAGACCTTGCTGTAGCTCAAGGTCATTCGTCAATGGGTCCGTACACTTTGCCGGTAAATGCCCCCAATAGCCCAAGCAAAATTCTGAAACATTCCCATGTAAATCGTAATATCCCCAACGGTTTGATAGAAAGTGCGCGACTGGGGCTGGACCGACAAACAAATCACGAGACAAATGAGCGGCCTGATCTGAGTGTAAGGTGTGAAAATTTTTCTTGTCCGCGTGCACAAAACCAATCAGAGATTCAACGTCATCGCCCGTAGCATAAGCGGTTTTTGCGCCGGCACGGCAGGCTCGTTCCCATTCCGCACGCGATGGCAAGCGAACGACAGCGTTACCACAAGACGGACGTAATTTATGGGTAAATTCTATCGCCTCTTTGATGGAAATCATGGTGATTGGTAATTGCGGACTGAGCTCTTGACCGCTAATTTTTCCACCAAGTGCTTGCCATAGCGCCTGGGTGCATTCGGTGTCTGCCAACCAGCAACCATTGGTAAAGGTCACCTCACTTTGTCTTTCCGTATCAGGCACGCGTCCAACTTCGCTTGGTGGGGAACCAACCACACATTCCCCCGGTGGCAACCAGCGTAGTCGTTGCGTTGCGCCCTTAATTTTTATTTCGAGCCAATGTCCAAATTTGTCTGTGCCTTGAGAACTCGCCCAAGAAATTTTCTTGGGTGGCTCAATACCCACTGGCGGCGAACCAATGATGGATTTATCTGGCGGCAATGACGACCCTGGAGGCAATGTGTCAACAATAACGGCAACGTGAGTGGCGACTGATGCGTCTGGTTTCTCGACAGAAATAGGAGCGACGGGTGCAGCAGGAGGCAAAGTCGTCATCGACGCCTGAGGCGTTCCCTCTGACGATTTTATTGACGCTAACGCTGGCCCCACCACCGTGGCCGGGCGTCCACTTGGCATGATTACTAGAATCAAAATAAACACTAACACCGCGAGTACCGCAATACTGATCATTACCCTAGGTGGCTGGGTGCGACGAAATCGTTTGGAGTGCGCTGTGCGACGATCTGGAACCAATGTCACTGGCGTAATCGAGCCGGTGTCCGCACGACGAAAAGTCGACGTCGATTTTGTTGCGATCTTCCCCGTAAGTTTCATGGTTGAGGCCCCCGCATGCGGGGCTTTTGCTAAAGCTTGACGTAATGCTTCGTGCATGTCTTCGGGAGTTTGAAAGCGATCTTTCGGTGCCTTAGACATCGCGCGCATGATCAACGTCGCCGTCAATGCAGACAATGTTGGATTGAGCGTACGGGGATCTGGAGTGGCCTCGGTCAAGGCTTTCGCCGCCACAGCAATCGGACTATTCCCAATAAACGGCTGGCGACCCGTAACTAATGCAAACAGCGTTGCTCCCAGAGCATAAATATCGCTACGAATATCAATAACGCCCTCACCACTCGCTTGCTCCGGGCTCATGAACGCAGGTGTACCGACCAGATGTCCAGTGGTGGTCATCCGATCGTCGCCGTCTTCGCTGCGCGCTAAGCCCAGATCGCCCAATTTCGCGATGCCGTCCTTGGTAATAAAAATATTTGCCGGTTTCAGATCACGATGAAGTAACCGCGCTTCGAACAGTGCCTGTAAGCCCTTGGTGCAATCGATCAGCAATTCAAGTGCGCGCACTTCTGGTAGCACTCCACCAAAACGAACGGCCAGTTGCGCTGCGTCACCACCAGTGACTAATTCTAACGCCATGAACAACTGTCCATCCGCTTGGCCGACGTCGATAATACTTATCACGTTAGGATGGTTAACGGCTGCGGCGACCCGCGCTTCACGTAAAAACCTCTCCGCTGCTTCTGGGTTTGCCGCGATCTGCGGTGAGATCAATTTCAACGCGACTTCACGTGCAAGCGAGATTTGGCTAGCAAGATAAACCGTAGCCATGCCGCCATGCCCCAGGGGCTTGATCAGGCGGAAGCCAGCGATGACGCGTGGTTCTTGCGCTTGGCGTAACTCTTTTGTTAAGGCACCAATCGTGTGCGGTGCCATCAGACCCAAGGTCACTAAAATTTGCTGTGGCTGTTCACCCGTTTGCTGTGACCGCTGCCAAATGTCTTTCGCCTGTGCTTTGTCTAACAAGCGTTTGGTCACACATAACTGCAGAAACATTTTACCGTCGTTGGGAGCGTTCATGACAAGTGCGGTTTATGACAGCGTTCGTTCGTTTGAGTAAGAGTTAACATACAGTCGGAGCGGAATGATGAGGACCAAAGGTCGAATGCGAAGCGAGAAAGCGCCTAGGATCGGGCGCATCGCACAAAATTCAGCGGCATCGCACAAGCGCCTCTGAAGATGATCGTTCAATCCCCCGTTCAAAGCGGTCACAAGGTTGCCGCACCTGCCGCACCTGCCGCACCAACGTTGCCACACAAACCACGGAGGATTGCCCCTTACCACGGGCAGGGTCGTGGCTAGCCTCCCGCGCCCATGGAAACCTTGCCCGATCCAGCTCCAGGCTTCGTCCGTATTCAGGTGCGTTTACCGCGTCATGGCCAGACCACTCCTGGCGAACTGGTGCGCATGTCTGGCGTGGCGCTGGAAGATCTTGGCCCGGTGCAAGTATTAGAGGGTTCGGCGCTGGTCGACGTGCGTGCCAATCAAGGCAAAACGGCGCGCGAACATCTGGAGCGCATCGGCTCGACTCGCCTGGTCGCTTGGCAATGGTTATGGTTAAAGCTGCACATCGGTCGCAACCACGGACTCAACATCGGTCAGCTGAAAAAAGTCATGCTCAATGTCGATGCCCTGCCGCTTGGTCGTATTTTGGTCAACAACACCCACACGCTCGTCGGGGTGCAGGATTTCAAACTCGCAGGAATTCTGGCGCGCCTGAGCGTGTTGCGCATCAATGGTTTTGCCGCTCGTCCTGAAGCACTAGCAC
Organism: Planctomycetota bacterium; assembly: GCA_043775355.1. Taxonomy (GTDB): domain Bacteria; phylum Planctomycetota; class UBA11346; order UBA11346; family UBA11346; genus BOG-1363. The sequence goes on along the minus strand of JAYVSL010000002.1, from coordinate 4,807 downwards.
TTGGCGATGGTCCTGGCTCAGCGGAATATCGCGGCGGAAGTGGCAGTAATGCCAACAGCGGTCGCTGAATCTTTCCGGCGGAGCTGAATTCAGACACTTGGCTTGAGTAACTCACCGGCCCTTCACCATTCCCAGGTACTCCCAGCAAGCGCGTTGGACGCGAATAAATCCCCTATCTTGCGGAATGAGCCAGTACGGCGACCACGACAGAACTTGACACATGCGATCCGCACCAAGCGGGACCATTTCAATACCTGCACGGCGGCACAGCCGCAAAGCACGCGGCAAATGCCAAGCAGAACTCACCAGGCCGACGCGGATCCAACCACGCTGGCGAATTAACTCCGCATAGGCGGTAATTTCTTGTTGCGTAATGACCGCTTGAGGAATCTGAATAATTGCTTCTTTTGGTATGCCCAAACCTTGCCACAAAACCGTGGTATCTGCGGCCAAATCGTGAGGGTCTTCAAGATCGCTCATCGAACTGCCGGAAGCAATCAGCAGCGGAGTTTTCTTGGACTGCCACAAGCGTGCTGCCAGCGCGATGCGGTCACCGGAAAGGCCAAATTGCGGCCCATCCATATCGCTGAAACCACTGCCGCCGCCAAGTACGAATACCGCCTGAAACGGCTCCATTCGCGAGATATCCAACGGCGGAATTTGATTCTCCAATGAACCGATCAGCGCGTTTCCTAACCAACTGTTACCGGCCAGCGTGTACGTCATCAACCCGACCGTTGCGAAGAGTCGCAATGAACGAGCGCCGCCACGCCACGTCATGAAAACCACAACGATCAACAGCACCCAGACGACACCCGCTGGCATGAGCAACAAACCCAGCGCTTTTTGGACCACCAAATCGGTTGCCAATCCATAGCCAATACCGCCCAGGGCGATCAGCGATAATCCAGCTTTAATCCACCACGCCCGAGCGCGAACTTTTCTAGTCGCCCACAGACGGATGAAGAGAAAAATGAAAATGAAAAAACAACCGCTGGTCAAAATCATAAGATCATATCCAGGATGAGGGCTGCCATCTGCGCCCGCCAAGCGCCGACATAAAACCCAGGTGCACGGCGAGAAGTAAGTCACGTTCGGCAGCGGGTGTCAACGTATCGACTTGGTGAATTTTCACGACTCTCTTCATCGCTCATTTGTCCGATTTATCCGATTTGCCTGATTGCTCTGCGGTGATTGGCCCCCTACCGTCGCGCGCTCATCCGCTAGGAACTCATGATGAACTCTCCTATTCGCTGGGGCATTCTTGGCCTTGGTAACATTGCTAAATCATTTGCCCAGGGACTGACGGCGGTACCCGATGCCAAGTTGGTGGCGGTGGGTTCACGTAGCGTGGACAAAGCCAAGTCGTTTGCCGCCGAATTCGGCGCGACACGCATACATGGAAGCTACGAAGCGTTGGCCAACGATCCGCAGGTCGACGCGATCTACGTCGCGACGCCTCACCCGATGCATAAAGATGACGCCATTTTATGTCTGAATGCAGGCAAAGCGGTGCTGTGTGAAAAACCGTTCACGGTGAATGCCCGCGAGCTGGAATCCGTCATTGCGATCGCGCGGCAGAAGAAAGTTTTTTTGATGGAAGCGATGTGGACGCGCTGCATGCCGGTGATGGCCAAAGTCCGCGAATGGTTAGCGAGTCAGCGCATTGGCGAACCACGTCTGGTCACCGCTGATTTTGGTTTTCGCTGCGCCTGGGATCCACAAAGCCGTTTGCTAGCGCCATCGTTAGCGGGCGGTGGTTTGCTCGACGTCGGTATCTACACCATCGCTTTCGCCGCGATGGTCTTTGGTCCACGACCATCACGCGTCACCGGTTTCGCCCACCTGGGAGAAACCGGCGTCGATGAACAAGCCGCATATATTTTAGGCTATCCCGGCGGCGGCTTAGCGTCGCTTACCTGTGGTGTACGCACCGACACACCGCATGTGGCACGCATCGACGGAACTGCTGGACGCATTGAAATCACCGCACCATTTTGGAAAGCAACCAAGGCGGTGCTAACGGTTGGCAATCACACCGAAGTGATCGACACACCGCATTTAGCCAACGGCTACGAATACGAAGCCATTGAAGTCGGACGTTGTCTGCGCGCTGGGCTCAGCGAAAGTCCCATCATTTCGCTGGATGAATCCCTGGCATTGATGCAGATCCTCGACCAATTACGCGGACAATTTGGGCTGAGCTATCCAATGGATCAGGCAAAAGCCTAAAGCGGAAAAGGAAAGCCTCGCACTGCGTCAGCGGCTTCTGAGAAACTGTCTGGAAATGAGAGAATGACATGGAGGACCGAAGAACCGGAGAAGCCCAAAGCCAAGAATCAGCGTGAATTCTCTGGTTGAAAATCCGTTCATTCTCCGGTCCTTCGGTCCTCCCTGTCAGATTTCGCCTTTTCTAAACAGCTTCTGATAAGCAAGACTATCGACTGCTTCACATTGCACCGATGATCGCCACGACACGATCCCGCGACCGTGATTGATCCCGCACTTCCCCTACGCATTGGCAAATACCTCGTCCGCGAGCAAATCGGTCGCGGTGGTATGGGCGTGGTGTATCGCGCGTTCGATCCAACCCTGGAACGCGAAATCGCCATCAAAGTTATTCACACCACGAAAGTGGCTTTTGCCGAACAAATCACGCGCTTTTCGGCTGAAGCCAAAGCGTTGGCGCAGCTCTGCTCGCCTCATGTGGTTCAAGTATTCGATTATCTGCCCGATCCGATTGAGCCTTATTTAGTGATGGAATTCGTGCGTGGTCGCAGCCTCGCAACCGTCTTGCGCGAAGACGGTCCCCTACCGCTCAATCGGCTGATCGATTGTGCTTGGCAGGTGCTGAGCGGTTTGGCAGCTGCGCATGGGGCAGGAATTTTACATCGCGATATAAAGCCTGGGAATATTTTATTGGCCGCAGCAGGCGTTTATAAATTGGCGGATTTTGGCCTTGCCACTGGCAATCATCTCTTTGCTGCGCTCACGCGCGACGGAGATCTGACCGGCACGGGCGAAATTGTCGGTACTGTTCGTTATTTAGCACCAGAACGCGCCGCTGGCAGCGATGCGACACGACTGACCGATATGTACGCGCTGGGAATCACGCTCTATGAACTGGCATGCGGTCGGCATCCGATCGCCAAAGACCATAATCCACTGCGTACCGCGCAACGCATTGTCGCGGAACCACTGCCGCCCATCGCCCAGGTGCTGCCATCGCTGCCCGCGCCATTCGCTGAATGGCTCGATCGTTTAGTCGCGCACAATCCTGAAGATCGTTTTACCAGCGCGATGGCTGCCCGTGAAGCCTTAGAAGCGCTCGATGTGGCGACCGCGAACGACCGCCGAACAACGACTCGCCAAATAGTAAAACCAACGACGAAACCAGCAGCGCAAGAAATAGAATCTAGTCACTCGCCTCATCCTGCTCGACTACCAGCAGGAATCGCTGTGCCGAAAGTGATGCCGAGAGGAATTCCATCATCCAGCATCACGCCATCGCACAGCTCCTCGATACCAGAAAGCAGCGCCTCGGCCGGGTCCAGCAAAGCCACGTTGACTGGCACCATTCGCCCACCAAGCACGGCCATCGTCATGCCGACCAGCGGCTTAAGAAAAGTACCAGCCGCCTTATTGCGCAAACCACGAATTCGCTTTGTGGTCAAACTGATTTTAGCGATTTGGTTATTTAGCAGCGCCGCCACCGTGATCGCAGGACTGGCCATTTCACAGCGAGCCATTGCCGACCAAGAACAGTTTCTCCGCAAGAGTCTTGCCAGCATGGCTGCCGGCGCCGCACTGTTGGTTGACGGTGATGTCCATCGCCGTCTTGCTGCTGCGGGTGCGGCGGCAAAGCAAGATCCCGCGTTTGCGCGAATCGTGAAAGATCTGCGGCGCTTCAAACAAACCAACCCTGATGTCACGTATATTTACACCATGGTCAGATTGCCGGATAGCGACACCACCAAGGCCGTCGCATTCGTGATCGATGCGCAAGAAGAAGAAGTCGATCGCAATCATAACGGGGTCATCGATGCCGAAGAAAAAATTGCGGCCCCTGGGCAAACGTACCCGGCTGGCGATGCCCCTGAATTATTTCATGGTTTTGAACAGCCCTCTGCTGATGACCATTTAATCAAAGATGAATGGGGTTGGTTGCTGTCAGGCTATGCACCCATTCGCGATGCGCAGGGAAAGTCCGTTGGCTTGGTCGGCGTTGATATCGCAGCAAGCCACATCCAACGGCTGAATGAAAACTTTATATTTCATACCATCATTTTGCTGGCGTCGACCTTGGTCGCTTTTTTAGCCGCCGGCGTCTTAGTCGCCTTACGCATGCGTCGTCCGATTGTGGCGTTGCAAAAAGGCTTGCTGAAAGTTGCGCACGGCGACCTAGATGTGGTCGTCAACGTGCAATCGTCGGACGAATTCCGCGTGCTGGCTGACACCTTCAACTTCATGATCAGTGAATTACGCGACGCCGCCGCCGTGCGACGAGCGTTCGAGGGCTTCGTTGCTCACGCACTGTCTACTCAGCTTAATCGCTCCGCTGCATTGCCTGCGTCTGATGCCGGCCTGGCCGCACGTTTGTACTGCGATCTGGATCAGGGCGATGGCCAATGGCGTTGCGTTAGGCAAAATGCCATGAATTACCCGGTTTTTCTGTAAATTAGCACTTGACATTCAGCTCCGAAAAAATTTTTCGGGACTTATGGCTATTCCCCGTTCCTTTCCTCGCGCAGCGAGTTTCGCTGCCTTCCTTCACCTCTTTGCGCGGCATAAAGATTTTTGGTGTCGT
>JAYVSL010000001.1:0-35033 GCA_043775355.1 Planctomycetota bacterium | reverse complement strand
CTGCGCCGATTACTCCGCTAGATATTCCGATCGAAGAAAAAAACGCGAGTGAAGATAACACCGATGCCGAAATCAACAAAGGTCGCGAAGAAGCGGTCTCTACTTCAGAGACCGGCTCCACTGGCGCATTTATGGCGATCGGTGCTGGCGGTGGTTCAGCTGGTATGCTTGGTAATCGCAGTGGTGGCGGCAAACGCCGATCTTTAGCCAAAGGCGGCGGCACGCGTGCGAGCGAAAGCGCGGTAGACGCAGCCTTACGCTGGTTCAAGCGTCACCAGAGCCCGAATGGCATGTGGGACATTGAAAAATATCCAACGAATTGCACTGAAAATCCTAAGTGTGAACCAGGAAGCAACGGTCACGGCGGTAACGCTGACGTAGCCGTCACGGGTTACGCAGTGTTATGTTTTCTTGGTGCTGGTTACGACCACAAGACTCCGAATAAATTCAAGGCCACCGTTGAAAAAGGTCTCGAATATTTACGCTCGGTTCAAGGTGCTGACGGCCTTCTCGGTGAACGTAACTACGAGCATGCGGTTGCTACCATGGCTCTGGCCGAAGCCTATGCGATGACCAACGATCCTGATCTCAAGGGACCAGCCCAGAAGGGGCTGAATGTTGTTTTGGCTCGTCAGAACAAAGATGCCAAGGCGAAAGATGGGGGCTACAACGGTTTGGGCTGGGATTATGTTGGCCCTGATAATCGTAATGATTCGTCGGTCACGGGTTGGAATGTCATGGCACTCAAGAGCGGTTTGGCGGGCGGCCTAGCGGTCGGAAATGGCATGGAGGGTTCTAAGAACTGGCTCAAAGGTGCTTGGGAAGCCGCTAACCCAGAGTTCAAGAAACTTACCGATCCCTATAAAGATATGTCGGTGTTCCCTTACACTTGGGACGCAACTTCAAACGCAGTTGATAAAGATAATCTCGCTCCGGTGGGCGCCTTATGTGCGGTGTTCTTGGGTCACCACGCTGGTGACATTATGCTGGAAACCCTGTGTAACAGTATCATGAATAAGAACTTTGTTACAGGTTACCCAACCAACACCTATTTCATGTACTACAACACCCTGGCGATTTTCCAGGCCGGTGGCGACCGTTGGACCAAATGGAACGGCACGGTGCGCGATGTGTTGGTCAACGCTCAGCGTAAGGGCGATGGTTGCTTTGATGGTAGCTGGGATTTTACCGGCACCGTGTTTCCTGGTTCTGAAACTGGTCGTACGCTGAGCACGGCGTATTGCTGCTTGAGCCTGGAAGTCTACTACCGCTACAAGCAGGTTGGCGGCAAGTAATCGTTTCCGAATTGAATTAGGTTCTCAGTCAAACCCCTCCGCGAAAGCGGAGGGGTTTGATGTTGGGAGATTAAGCAGAGGCGATGAAAGACGTTTAAGATTCCATGAGCGCAATGGAGAGGCTCACGCGGAGGCGCGGAGAACGCGGAGCAGAGCGCGAGCAAAGGAAGCCAATATCTTCGCGTATTGGGCTCTCCGTGCTCTTCGCGTTCCCCGCGTTCTCCGCGTGAACTATTTTTTACCCAAAAAAACGCAGTTGAAACAAAAGGCTCTGCGGCGTTCATCGCGGGTCTTTTCTTAGCCCTTGAGGCCCATCAAAGCGAAAAAAATCGAGCAGGAGGCGCGGAGACGCTGAGGCGAGAGGAGGAAAAAGCTCATTCGCTCCATTAAGCATCTTCCCCTCCTCCGCTCTCCGCTCTCCGCTCTCCGCGTCACCGCGTCACCGCGTCACCTCGTCTCCTGTTCGATTTTCTTCTTTGGCTGTTCGATGAAATTAAACCCACACGAAACGCAGCAGGGCCAAATAAAACTTCCACCGCAAAGTCCTTTGCGCTCTTGGTGCCTCTGCGGCAAAATGATTCTTACTAAGTTTTCGGTTGAATCACCCTAAGGGCAGCAAGAGATAGTATAAATTGAACTCCGTTACTGTATTTTCTATTACTGCGCTTCGAATTATTATTTCAGGGTACATCACTCCACGTTTAAAATATCTTACGCGAAAATAACTCGAATGAACCGCGTCGCTGATCTGGCGTTTATTGAATGAACACCAAGGGGGCAGCCATGACCAGCGATGCACATAATGAAAATCATCACGAAAATATCGATGAATTAGCAGGTGATGGCGGAGGTGAGGACGCGAAAAAGGAATCGTCTGGTGCTCCAGGCTGGTTTATCAGCGTCGCGGTTCATAGTTTATTTGGCTTAATATTTTACTGCGCGGTGTGGGCTACCGTTCAGCCAGAGATTGAGCGTCCACCGTATATTCCACACTCAATTGATCCGCCGGAAAAAGTAGTAGAAAAGAAGGCCATAGAGCACTCGCTTGATCCGATGGTTGAGGTCAAAATTACGACGGTAGCGGAAGTTTCGGCACCGATAACTCCACTTGATGTGGTGCCAGAAGATAAATCTCAAAGTGACGATAATACGGAGGCTACGATTGCCAAAGGTCGCGAAGAAGCCGTGGCTAGCGCAGAAACCGGTCAGACCGGTGCTTTTATGGCGATCGGCCCAGGTCAAAATGCAAGTGGTCCGTTTGGAGGTCGAACTGGTGGCGGAAAAGGGAGAGCAATACGGGAAGGTGGCGGAACTCCCGCGAGCGAAGGCAGCGTTCAATCTGCGTTACGTTGGTTCAAGCGTCATCAAAGTCCCAACGGCATGTGGGATGTCGAGAAATATACCAATAATTGCACGGAAAATCCGAAGTGCGAGCCGGGCACCAATGGTCATGGTGGTAACGCGAATGTGGCGGTGACGGGTTATGCCATCTTATGTTACCTTGGCGCGGGTTACGATCACATGACGGGTACCTATAAAGTTACCGTAGCAAAGGGACTCGATTATTTGCGTTCGGTTCAGGCGGCAGATGGTTTACTGGGTGAAAGGAATTACGAACACGCAGTGGCCACCATGTGTTTGGCCGAAGCTTACGCGATGACCAACGACCCTGATCTGAAGGGGCCAGCGCAAAAGGCGATCAATGTTATTCTTGCCCGTCAAAATAAAGACGCCAAGGCTGCGGATCCGGCCTACAGCGGTCTTGGGTGGGATTATGTGGGTCCTAATAATCGGAATGACTCGTCGGTCACGGGTTGGAATGTCATGGCGCTGAAGAGTGGCTTAGCGGGCGGCTTGATAGTCGGAAACGGTATGGAGGGTTCGAAGAAATGGCTGAAGGGCGCTTGGGAAGCGGCCAACCCTGACTTCAAAAAACTGAGCGATCCGTACAAAGATGAGTCCGGTTTTCCGTATACATGGGATGTGACTACGAATACGGCTGACAAAGATCATCTCGCTCCGGTCGGCGCTTTGTGTGCGGTGTTCTTGGGTCATCACAAGGGCGACATTATGTTGGAGACCATGTGCAACCGCATCATGAGCAAACAATTCCCCACCACCTACCCGACCAATACCTATTTCATGTACTACAATACCCTGGCGATATTTCAGGCCGGTGGCGAGCGCTGGCTCAAGTGGAACAACACAGTGCGCGACCTCTTGGTCAACGCTCAGCGGAAAGATGAAGGCTGCTTCAACGGCAGTTGGGATTTTGAAGGCACGCAGTTTCCAGGACACGAAGTCGGCCGCGTGCTGAGTACCGCGTACTGCTGCCTGAGCCTGGAAGTCTATTACCGTTATAAGCGTGCTGGTGGAAAGTAAGCCTTTCTTCGCTATTTTTCGGGTTTCGCCACACCCTCCGCCCACGCGGAGGGTGTGGTTTTGGTGGTTTGGTGTGGCGCGCTCTGTCCAAGGTCTGCCCAGGCCGCGCGGGATGCTCAGGGTTGAGCTGGCGAAATTGGCCAGATAACACCCACCCCGCGCCGCACCGGCGGAGCGGACCAAGGAGCTGCACGTGGGATTTCTCGGATTACGCAAACCAAAGTGGAAACACGCCGACGCCGATGTGCGCCTGGCCAGTGTCAACGAACTCACGTACGACCAGCAAGCGGTTTTCGCTCAGCTGGCGATGCACGACCCTGATCAGCGGGTAAGAGCAGCATCCGCACGTCGGGTGAATGAGCAGGCGCGACTCGAAGCGCTGTTGAATAGCTCAGATGCGGAAGTGGTGAAAGTTGCTCGTGAGCGCTTGTCCGGCGTCGCGGTGAAACTTGCGCGTGAGCGCAGTTTATCAGCGTGTGCCGCCGTTTTGACGACGATCAGCGATCAGAAATCGCTCGCTGAATTATCGTTGGAAGCGAAAGATCCGGGCGTTCGTCGCGCGGCTTTTGATCGTTTATTGGCTCAGGCTGAACCGAGTGCAGCCACGCTGGCAATGATTGCCGTCCAAGATGCCAGCGGCGCATTTGCGGCCGAAGCCGTAGCACGCATTGATAAGCGCAACTTACTCAAAGATATTGGTCGTAAGGCCAAGGTCGAAGCCGTGCGCACCGCTGCACTGGCGCGCGTGCAAGCACTTGATGTTGAAATCGCCAAGCCTTCGCCTGAGCAAAATCGCAAGGCACGACGCAAAGCGTTGGAGCCATTGGCCACTGACGCAGCGCGCTGGTCGCTCTCAACGGATTGGGCTCGGGCTGGCGATGAAATCGCTGCGCTGATCGCTCGTCGTTCGTTGATTTTGGCGGAATTTGCTAGCGTGCCGCTTGATGCCGAAGCGACGGCTTTCGTCGAGCGTATGGATCGGGCTCAGCGTGATTTGCTCCGTCGTCGTGACGATGTGCAGGCGCAGTACGCGGCAGTGCTCGCGGCTTATGAACAGTTCCTGACGGCGCTGGCGGCGGCGACACCGGTGGATGCGGCAGAGGCCGTGGTTCATCGCGCGCAGTTGGAAGCAAAATGGCAGGCGTTACCCGCATTAGCGGATGCTGCCCGTCAACCGTTTGCTGGACGTTTTGTCGCAGAAGTCGCACGTCTGTGTCCGAATGCGCCGGTCGTAGTCGTGGCGGCGGCGGTGGTTGCGCCAGTGGTAATTCCAGAAGCGGTCATCACCGAGCTGGAAGGATTAGTTGGTGAAGCCGAAGCTTTAGCGACTGCTGAGCGCCGACTCGAAGCGCGTGATCGCTTCCGCATATTGCATAAACGTTGGCATCACTTGGTCGTCGATCTGCCGATGAATCATGCGTTGCGCACGCGTTTTCTCGATGCCTATGATCGCTTCAAAGACGCTGGCCGCGCGGCTCGGACGCAGCGCGATGAACACACTAAAGAACGTTTAGCCGAACTCGGCAGACTTGCGGCTGCGGCTGAATTTGTCGTGGCGAATCCGCCGACCGAACATGAGCGCCAATCGTGTTTCGCTCACCTAAAAGGCCTGCAACAACAGTGGCGCGCCGTCGGCCCCGTGCGCCCTGATCAAGTCGCGGCAGTGCGTGAGCGTTTCCGCGTTGCTTGTGAAGCGGCTTTTGCGCCGCTGAAAGTGCTGATGGAAGCCGAAGACTGGGCACGCTTCGCCAATCTTGGCAACGCTGATGTTTTGGTTGCTGAAGCTGAAGCGCTTGCTGGGGTGGAAGATCTCGCACAAGTTCAAGCTGCGATTAAAAATATTCAGGCTGGTTGGAAAAATCTTGGCCCACTGCCAGGTGACCGCCGTGAAGGCACGTGGCAACGATTCAAAGTCGCTTGCGATGTCGTTTATGAACGGCTGAAGCCGTATTTTGCTGAATTAGACGCGCAACGTCAGGTGAATCTTGAACGCAAGCGCGCTTTGTTGACCGAGGCAGAAGCGATTGCGAATGCTACTCCGATTGGCTTGGCGGGCAGCCCAGCCGATTTGGTCGCCAAACGCACGGGCGCGGATCGTATGAAAGTTTTGCAACAAGAATGGAAAACGACGGGCGCCGTTCCGCGCGAATTTGATCAAGAACTCTGGACGCGTTTCCGCGCAGCTGGTGACGCTTTCTTCGGTAAACACCGGGCTGATATCGACGCACGTCATCAAGAATTCACGGCTAATCTGCAGCAGAAAGAAGCGCTGTGCTTGGCGGTTGAAAATCTGGCCAAGGACTGCGAAGCCCTGGCTGCCGGCGAAGAAGCGCGGGTGCGCAGCGAAGAAGAACGTCTGCGCGAAGTGAAAGATTTCCAAGCGCGCTGGAAGCTCATCGGCCACGTTCCACGTGATCAGGTTGAAGTCGTGTGGTCGCGTTTCCGCACGGCGTGCGATCGGGTTTATGCCACGCTCAAACCGTTCCTGGCTCAACTGGAACAAGCGCGGCAAGACAATTTAGCGAAAAAACAGGCGCTTATCACCGAAGCGGAAGATATTCTTAAGCATGAAAATGCGCGATGGTTCAAAGACGAACTGAAAGATCTGCAACGTCGTTGGCGCGAAATTGGACATATTCCGCGCGAACAAATGGACGCGGTTGGCGGACGTTTCAAAGATCTGTGTGATAAGATCTACGCACTTTAATCATGTCTATCAACATCGCGCACATGCCAATTGGCGCGCGCGCGGTGTTGCTAGACAAGAGCGTTTGGAATCAGCGTTCTTCGATTAAAGTTTCTGGCGTCGCTTCATAAACAATGCGTAGCGCTCCTTCAGACTGCGCTCCGCCGCGTATCAAATCAAATAATTTGCCGAGTAAGGGGCGTCGCCGGGTGTGCACCAAATACGCGCAGACGGCTCCGGCTAACTCTGCATCTGGTTTTGCCGCCACGAGCAGCGTCGCTATTCCTGCCGTGCCAGCACGCTGGCGAATGCTGTGCATTTTCAGTGGACTTGGGCTGGCTATGCCGCCGCGTATTTTTGCTTTTGCGACTTCGATCAGGCCAACGGTAAGCCACGCTGGCCAGCCATTTTTTGGTGGTGATTGCAGTTCAAGCGTCAAGCGGGTGAGCTCAGTGCCCAGCTGTTCGTTTCGGGTAACGCCAGTAGTGGGTTCACCCAGGCGTATGATCGGTAGTGCTGGACGCGCCAAGCGCGAAAGTCCGGGAATCGGATCTTTGGCCGCAAGGTCGCCAACGACGACCACCACCGGACCTGCCCAGCGCGGCCAAGACAAAGCGGAAAGCATATCGTAGGTGGTGCTCATCACCGTTGTGGCGTCGATTTTTTCTCCGCCTTTGCCATCAGGGCTGAATAGCTGAATGGCACTTGGAGTCGCGGGTAAACCCAAGCGCATCTGTTCACGCGCAGCCCATCCAGCGAGAACTAGCTGCAGACGGATCGAACGATTGATGGGCCCAGGAGTGCGAATGACCAGTGACCACGCTTCATCCGTCAATCCGGCATCAAGTGCCGCCGTGACCCGTGCATCCAAATCGATACTTCCATTGGTCAGCAGCAATTGGGCGCGTTGCTTGGCTGACAGTCCTGCCATCGGTAAGACCAACGGCAGCAAGCCACCACGCCATTCGACGGTGTGACGTTCCACCACCACCGGGGTTGATTGCAGAACCAGAAAAAGTGAAGCGGGATCCATGTTGCTGTCGCCGGAGTTGGGAAGGGGCTGGAGTTGCCCACCGTGGTGACCATGCTGCCCACGGTCTTGAATGGTTGCGTGGCGCTTGGTGCCAAAGGCACCGTTTGAGTGTCTGTCGTCAGCCAAATCGATCGGTCGCACCCCAGGGGTTTACCAACCATGTTCCGGCGCCGGACTGACCAAGTTTATTCTACGCTTCAGCAGGTGCAAAGGCGCATCACCGAACAAAACGGTGGGCAGTCTGACTTGGGTGAGGTGTCGCCATCGACTCAACCAATGCCCTCGGTCACGGTGCAGCCGTTATCGCAAGCGTTGCCCAGCGGTGCGATGCAACCACCTTCAGCGGCACAACCGACTCAACCGTTTGCCGGTATTCCGGCCAGTCGCATGGCACCAGCAGGAAACCGCTATGTGCTTCAGGTGAGTGGCGAATTGGCCATGACTTTGGTGGTGATATGGTTGGTCACGATGGCACTGCTGTTTTTTCTCGGACAACATTTTGGCTCAAGTGGCGGAGCTGGTTTGGCGCCTGGAGCCGCAGGAAATCGCGAAGTTCCGGCAGCATCGTTGGCGAAGCGACAGGGCGATTACATTTATATTTTGGAAAGCAGCAACACTGCTCCGCTGGAAGTGGTCAATGCATTCGAACAACGTGCTCGTCAGTTGAACGACTTTGTAGCGAAGAATCCTCAGGCAGGGTGGAAAGCGTATTTTGGCGTACGAAAACCGGATAATGGCGGTGTGGAACTCGTCTTTGGTGAAGTCGATCGTTCCGTTTATGGCATCGATAAATCAGAGTTTGAAGCGTTCGCTAAAATGCTGTCACAACCAACCTCGAAAAATGGTGGAGGCTACGCGAGCGCACGATGGGTGAAGGTCACTCCGTGAGCGGAGTCGTACCGCAAGTCGCCTACCGAGTTGCCGCGCTGTTTCCCGATCCAGCGTTTCATCGTCATGCATTGGTATGGCAGGCGGTTGAACCGCGCTTACCTCCAGGTGAACTCGCCCACGATCGTTTTCATATCGAACGCGTTTATCGTTGGTCATTGCGATTGGCTCACGAAGCCGGCGCTGACGCTGATTTAGCGGGCGCGACGGCGCTGGTTCACGACCTCGCGTTTGTGCCCAAAGATAGCCCTGATCGCGCCCAAGGTGGCGAGCGTTCTGCTGCCTTAGCGGGCGAGGTGCTGAGCGCTGCGGGTTATTCGCAGAGCGAAGCCAGCGCCATCGCCGAAGCCGTGCGCACCTCATCGTGGTCGCGCGGATTGTCGCCCACCAATGCGCTGGGCGTCGTCCTGCAAGATGCCGATCGCCTGGATGCCATCGGTGCGGTCGGCTTGCTGCGCACGGTGGCTTGCGCGCAGTATATGTCCCGCCCAGAACGGCCAGGGCGTTTCTATCACGACACCGATCCTTTCGCGGCCAGCGAGCGCGTTCTTGATGACAAAACGCAAGCCATCGACCACTGCTACGCCAAACTGCTGAAATTGGCGGAAGGATTGCGTTTACCGACTGCTCGCGCAGAGGGCGCCGTTCGCCACGGGGCTTTACTCGATTTCCTTAACGATTTGCGTCGCGAGTTGGCCTCCACTGACTGATTGAGACGTTGGCGCGCACGTCTTGCCCTGAGCGGTTCGGTACCAATATCCGCCCGACCTATGCAGACCGAACCAGCATTCCGCGCTTACGACCCCGCCACCATCGAACCAACGTGGCAAGCCCATTGGGAAGCCACCAAGGCGCACGAGGTGCGCGATGATCTTCCGCGCGATAAGTGTTATTACGTTTTGGAGATGTTCCCGTATCCCTCGGGCAAACTGCACATGGGGCACGTGCGCAACTATTCCATCGGTGATGCCGTTGCGCGCTACAAGCGCATGCGCGGTTTCGCGGTACTGCATCCGATGGGATGGGATTCGTTCGGTTTGCCCGCAGAACAGGCGGCCATCGAACGCGGTGCGCATCCGAAATTCTGGACCTACGAAAATATTGCCTACATGCGCGGCCAGCTCAAACGCATGGGTTTTAGCTATGCTTGGTCGCGTGAATTTGCCTGTTCCGATCCCGGTTATTCGGCGCGCGAACAAAATCTCTTTTTAGATTTCGTCGAAAAAGGCTTAGTCTATCGCAAATCGTCAATGGTGAATTGGTCGACTGGCCTCAATACCGTGTTGGCCAACGAACAAGTCATCGATGGTAAATGCTGGCGTACAGGAGCGCCGGTGATTCAGAAAGAATTGCCGCAGTGGAGCGTGCGCATTACGCATTACGCCGAAGAACTGCTGCAATCGACTTACGATCTGCCGGGCTGGCCGGACGCCGTATTAATTCAGCAGCGCAACTGGATCGGCAAATCGATTGGCGCTGACATCGACTTTACCGTTGAAGGACATGCCGAGGTCAAAATCACGGTATTTACTACGCGCCCAGATACGATTTTTGGCGTCACGTTTTTATCGATCGCCCCAGAACACGCGCTGCTCGACAAGATCGTTCCGGCCAGCCATCAAGCCGCAGTGGCCGCGTTCAAGGCAGAGGTTCGCACTGTCAGTACGCAAGATCGCACCGGCGATACCGCCGAAAAGAAAGGCGTTTTTACTGGCGCTTATGTGATCAATCCGGTCAACCAAGAATGCGTGCCGCTCTACGCCGCCAACTTCGTCGTCGCCGATTATGGCACTGGCGCCGTGATGGCAGTGCCCGCGCACGACACCCGCGACTTCGCTTTCGCCACAAAATATAATATCGCGGTCAAACAGGTTATCCTTGAGGACGGCAAACAACCGGGCGCTTTGAACGAAGCGTTCACCGAAGTCGGCACGGTTATCAATAGTGCTCAGTTCAATGGCCAGCGTTCGGATGCAGCGAAAATGGCGATCACCGATTGGCTGCAACAAAGTGGCAAAGGCCGCAAGACCGTCACGTGGCGTTTGCGCGACTGGGGCATCAGCCGTCAGCGTTACTGGGGCAATCCGATTCCTTTCGTCTACGGTCACAGCGCCGGCGCTGTGCCGCTGCGCAAGCAAGATCTACCGGTCGTGCTGCCAGAAGATGTGCGCTTTGATGGCATCGGTAATCCGTTGGAAAAACATCCAACGTGGGCGACCACCGCCAATGATGGTTCGGCATTAACCGTTCGCACCGCAACCGGACCAGAACCAGCGCGCCGCGAAACCGACACCATGGATACGTTCATGCAGTCGTCGTGGTATTTTGCCCGCTTTACCTGTGCTGACGCGATAGAGCCACTCGATAAACGTCGCGTCGATCACTGGCTGCCAGTCGATCTGTACATCGGTGGCATTGAGCACGCCGTTCTCCATTTGCTGTATGCACGATTCTTCATGAAGGCGCTAAGTGACTCCGGTTATTCGACCGTGCGCGAGCCGTTCAAACGCCTGCTCTGTCAGGGCATGGTGTGCATGGAAACCTATCAACGCGATTTAGGCGATAATAAGAAACAGTGGTTTTATCCCGATGAAGTCGACGTTACGAGCGACGCCAAGGGGAAAGTTATTGGCGCCACGGCAAAAACCGATGGTCAGCCGGTTGCTGTTGGTCGAGTTGAAAAAATGTCGAAGTCAAAGCGCAACACCGTCGATCCGCAGGGACTGATCGATACGTACGGTGCCGATACGGCGCGTTTGTTCATTCTGTTCGCCGCGCCACCGGAACGTGATCTGGAATGGAATCCCGATGGCGTCATTGGCGCGAATCGCTTCTTGAAACGCCTGTGGGTGTTAGTGCAGGAAAATCTCACCGCCATGCGCGCGGTCACGGCGTTCGCTGGCCACGCCAAAGACGCAGTCGGTGCTGATCAAGCGGTGGTGCGCAAGATTCACGCCACCATCAAACGCGCGACTGACTCCATGGAGAAAGACTTTTCCTTCAATACGACCATCGCGGCGTGCATGGAGTTGATGAACGAACTGAAGCCAGAGACGCTATCAGCCCCGGTTTTCAAACTCGGAGTTACCACGTTGCTGCGTTTGTTGGCGCCGATGGTGCCACATATTACTAATGAACTATGGAAAGATCTGGGCGACGGCTCGGATCTCACCACAGCCGGTTGGCCGAGTTTCGACCCGTCTCAGATTGACGCTGACGACGCGGAGTATCCGGTGCAGGTGAACGGCAAGATGCGTGGAAAAATTAGCCTCCCGCGCACGTTGACTGGTCCAGCGCTGGATCAGGCAGTCCTCGCTCATCCTGACGTGGTGGCAATCATCGCAGGAAAACCAGTGAAGAAACTCGTCGTCGTCCCGAACAAAATCGTCAATTTGGTGCTTGGCTAACGCGTGGGAAAAGGCGTGACGAAAAGCGCGAAAAAAAGCGTACCGCTACTTCGGTTCAACGAGGTCAGCACGCCCGTGAAAGCGGGCGAAGATGTTTTGTCGCAGCTGCTGATGGCCGGTGCTAACATGCGATACTTGTGCATGGGTGGATCTTGCGGCACCTGTCGAGTGCGCGTTTTGCGTGGTCAAGAACATCTCGAACCGGTCGCCCCCGGCGAACGATATTGGTTTCCCGAAACCACCGGTGACATCCGTCTCGCCTGTCAGGCAGTATGCAAAGGCACTGGCGACGTGGTGGTCGATCAACCGTAGTGGCGGTGTTAGCGACGTCAGCTGAACGTGTGGTCAACGATGCCCTTGCGCCATCATTGAAGTGGGGAACATCCAACTCTCAGGAGCGCCCATGACCGCAGCTACGATCAGTGAATCGACCGCTTGGCTTTCAGATCTCGCGGTGGTGCGTGGTCGCTTAGAGCAGGCGATCGCCGCTCGGGTTATTGGCCAACAAAATACCGTGGATGCCTTGCTGACCGCCATTTTTGCGCGCGGTCATGCGCTGTTGGTGGGACCACCGGGAGTCGCCAAAACATTATTGGTGCGCACGGTTGCTGATGCTCTTGGTTGGAGTTTCAAACGCATTCAATTTACCCCCGATCTGATGCCTTCTGACATTACCGGCACCGAAGTTCTGCGTGAAGACAAGGCGACGGGTGCGCGCAGCTTCGCATTTGTTCCTGGTCCGGTGTTCGCCAATTTAGTGTTGGCGGATGAAATCAATCGTACCACGCCAAAGACTCAGGCGGCTTTGCTGGAAGCGATGCAAGAAGGTTTGGTTACGGCTGGTGGCACGACGCACGTGTTGCCCAAACCATTTTTCGTTTTGGCGACGCAGAATCCGATCGAGCAAGAAGGCACCTACCGATTGCCCGAAGCGCAGCTCGATCGTTTTTTAGTTTCAATTCAGGTTGGATATCCAGATGCCAAAGAAGAGCGCGCCATCGCATTGCTTGATACCGTCGAGCGCGCAGCCGTCGAACCGGTATTGGACCTTGAGCGTTTTATGGCCATCGCTCGCGGCATCGCGGCATTACCGGTTCCACCTGTCGTGGTTGATTTTGCCGTACGTTTGGTGCGCGCGACGCGCCCTGATGGTCAAGCGGCGGAATGGGTGCGGGCGAATATCGCCTGGGGTTGTGGTCCCAGAGCGACGCAGCATCTGATCGCCGCTGCCCGCGCGCATGCGGCGCTCGCAGGTCGGGCTGCGACGGGTTGCGAAGATATTGCCGCCGTGGTGCCATGGGTGCTCGGCCATCGTTTGGTGCCGACTTTTCAGGCGATGGGTAAAGGAACGACGGCAGGTGCTTTGGTGACGATGTTGTTGAAGCAGGTTACTCCGTGAAAGCTAAAGTCGTGGGCCTTGATCTCGCCAATGTGATCGCACGAGTTCCACGTCTGGCGCGTCGCGGCGGCCTCGAATTGAGCGCGCGTCGTGTGCTTGAAGGCATGTACGCGGGACGTCATCGCTCGCCGTTTCACGGTAGCTCCATGGATTTCGCCGAGCATCGGCCCTATCAACCAGGCGATGAATTACGCAGCATCGATTGGCGCGCGTTTGGTCGTACGGATCGACTGCTTATTCGTCGTTATCAAGATGATCGGCAATTACCGCTGGCGGTGGTCATGGATGGTTCAGCCAGCATGGCCTATGGTGAACCGGCGAAGGACGAAACCGCCAAACTCGCCGGAGCCGTCCTTGCACTGATGGCGATTGATCAAGGCGACACCGTGCAAGTCATGGCAGGCGCTAATCCCGCGCGTTGGACGCCAGCATTAAGCAGTGCATCGGCAGCTGGGCGCGCATGCGAGGCATTGTTTTCCAGCGTCAGTAGTGGGACGACGGATCTGGCCAATGTGTTACAGCAGGTTGGCGATAGTTTACGTCGTCGCACGTTGGTGGTGTTGCTCAGTGATTTATTTACTGAAGTCGAACAGCTCGCTGACGTTGCTGCGGCGATGGCGGCGCGCGGGCATGAAGTTGCCGTAATTCAAATACTTGATCGCAGCGAAGTCGATTTGCCAACCCAGTGGGGACGTGTGACTTTGCGAGATCCAGAAGGCAGCGTTCCTGAATTCACCTGCGATGCAGGCCGTGCAAAAGTGGCTTTCGATCTCGCCATGGCGGCGCATGTAGATCGTTGTCGAAGTGCTTTGTCAGCAGCACGTGCCGATCATCTTTTACTGATCAGTGACGAAGATGTCGCGCAGGCTCTGGGAACGTGGCTCGCGCAACGACGTCGGCGGTGATGGTGATGTTCTTGAATTTAGAAACTGCCTGGAAAAGCAATATTGAACAGGAGATCGCGGAGGCGCAGAGGAGAAAGATACTTTGGCTCGACGGAGGATCGTGGCTTTCTTTCTTTCAACTGCGATCTGATGGTTGCTCTGCGCCTCTGCGTTCTCCTGTTAAATCTGCTTTTCCAGTTCATTTCTTAGATTTAGCAGACGCGGTGCTCTGATGCTGAGTTTCCTTGCACCTGCTGCGTTGGCTGCTGCGGTGATGGCTGCGGTGCCGGTAGCAATTCATTTGTTGACCAGCCGCGCGTCAGTCCGACGTGATTTCCCTGCATTAGCATTTCTGCGCCGGGCGCATGCCGGCACGGCGCGTCGTTCGTTACTTCGCGATTTAGTGCTGTTATTATTACGGATATTGGCGGTGTTGGCCTTGGTGATGGCCTTGAGTGGTCCGTATTGGCGCGGCGGTGGACCGGCTGGTGTGCCGGTGGTGGTGGTGCTTGATGCGTCGGCGTCGATGCAACAACGTCACCTTGGAGCAAGTTCTTGGGATCATGCGGTGGCGGCGGTGGCTCGGTTGAGCGAAGAACTCAGTGATCGTCCGATGCTGTTGTTGGTCGCGGGCAGCAGCGTCCAGCGCTCAGGTTTAATGCCGTCTCTCGATCGCGGACCTTTGCGCGCTTTATTGGCGACGGCGAAGCCTCGGTGGGGCAGCGGTGGAAATGATCAAGCCGTCGCCGTGGCGTTACCGTTGATGGATCATGGCGGTGATTTGTATGTGGTTGGTGATGGCAGTCGTTCGTTCTTGGGCGGTATTGATCCGCAGGCAATGCCGGCTGGGGTGAATCTACGTTTGCTTGACGCCGGTGGCGGTGGAGCAAATCAGGCGGTGAAAGCCGTGGCTTTAGAGCCAGGTGTCGCCGTCGTTGGTCGTCCGTGCACCGTCCGTGCTGAAATTGCAAATTATGCGGATAAGGCCGTGCGTTTGACCGTGGTGGTGGCATTTGGTTCAGAACGGCGTCAGTCCATACATGAGATTGCCGCCGGTGGAGCGGTCGTGATTGCCGAAGCATTTACGCCTGTGGTTGCTGGCGACCTGCCGGTGTCTGCAGCCATTGTCACACGCGATGGCGCTGAAGATCATTTGGCGGCTGATGACCTGCGACAGGGCATTGTCACCGTACGTGCGACCTTGCCGGTGGCGGTCTTTAGTGACGGTGATGCTCGGCAAAGTGAAGGAGCCTTGAAACCATTGTTGGCGGGTCTTTCCGCCGCTGGTCTCGCGCCGACTTTTCAAGCTGGGAATCGTTTAGCATTTCTTCCGGCACTAGCGGTTGACGATGGTGCAGCGGTGGTAGTGACCGCGTCATTATCGGCGGTACCAGATACGCGCGCATTGGTAAATCATCTGCTTGCTGGAGGTGCGCTCATTCAGGTCGTGGTCAGCGATGCTGACGCTGCGCTGGCGGGAGCGCTCAGTGGTATGGATCCACCGCTGATCACGTTGCCGCCGGTAGATTTATCAAGTCGTCGTCGTGGCATTGGTCTTGGTGAACGTGACCTCGATCATCCATTGCTCGAAGGTTTGCGTGGACGTGAACCATTATTGTCGCAGGTCGAAGCGCTCCGTTATCGTCCCGCGACTTTAGGTGTTGGTGGGCATTTGTTGTTAGCGTGGGAAGACGGCAGCGTGGCATTGGCCGAGCGTCACGTTGGTACCGGCCGTTGGTTGATGCTCAATGCCAGCCCCGCTGATCGAGATACGAATCTTGCTGCGTTGGAGGTTTTACCGTTGTTGACCGCGCGTATTGGTCAGGTGTTGTTGCCACCTCGGCGTGATGATTGTGCCCTGCCGTGCGGTACGTTGTTATCGTCTTCACTGCCGCTGACGCATGATGATGGTCACGTCGCGCCAGTGATTGATGGCGCGGTATGCTTGGAAGACCCGGGATTTTATCGTGATGGTAAGCACGTCTTCGCAGCGGCAATCGCAGCGAATGAAAGCGATTTGCGCACGGTTCCACCGCCCGTGGGCAGTACGACATCGACCAGTGTTGAAGCGATTGCTATGGCCTCATCTAATCCATGGTGGCCGTGGGTGCTGTTGTTGGCGTTGGTTTTTTTGGCAGGTGAAATGTGGCTGGCTGGTGGACAGCGGGAACGTCAGTCGTGACGTTGGCTCCATTAGTTCCCATGTGGCTCGTGGTATTAGTGCTCGCACTGGCGCTCATTGGTGTTTGGCGCACGTATCGCTCATGGCCTGCGGCAGCGTTGCTGCGTTTGGGCGCGTTGGCTCTGGTGACGTTGATGCTGGCCAATCCCGTGCGTGAACGTGAACAGCCAGTGGTTCGTCGTCCAGCGTTGGTGGTGGTGGTCGATTCGTCGACCAGCATGGCTACTGCAGATGGACCAGCGGGAGTGACGCGATTTGCTCAGGCGCGGGCGGCGGCGACACGCTTGGCTGCGGGTTTGTCCGAAACGTATACGGTGACGGTGTTGGGCTTTGATGAAGCATTGCGCGTGTTGCCGAATGCGCCGACGAAAGACACGGATTTTACCGGTCTTAGTGGTCTGGTTGCGCAGGCGCCCAAGCCGGCGGCCGTGGTCTTCATCAGCGATGGCGCTGATTGGCGACATGGTGAACCAGAGGCGGATCTGGCACGTGCACGCATAGTCGTCCACACCCTAGGTGTCGGTGATCAACGTCCGACCACGAATATTTCGGTGCGTTTAGAAGTCGCCAGTCCGACGGTTTTCCCAGGACAGGAATTACCGATCACCGCGATTATTTCTGCCAGTCCAGATTTGCGTGGTCAACGCGTACGACTGGAAGTCGACACGCTGAATGATGGCATTCCGGATGTCGCTTTGACGCGTCAAGAAATCACCCTCGACACGTTGGTGCGCGTGCCATTGGTCGACACGCCGAGTGGTCAGAAGGGTGGACGTTTGTGGCGCGCGCGCATTGCGCCGGTCGCCGGTGAAATCACCGAAGATGATAATCAGGATTTTGCGTCGGCTCAGGTGGTCGATCGCAGTGTGCGCGTGTTGGTGGTGGAAGGTCAGCCGTGGTGGGACACCACTTTTGCGGTGCGCGCGTGGCGTCGTGATCGTCAACTGGATGTGGCGACGGCGATGGGCATGGGCAAACGCACGTGGCGCGCAGGCAATGCGGCTCCGGCGAAACTTGATGAAACGGCGCTCAAAGGCGTTGATGTGATCGTGCTGGGTCAGCAACTCGATCCATTGATTGGCGCGAATGGCGTGGCGATGCTCAGTAAGTTTGTTGATCAAGGCGGCGGCTTATTGTTGCTCGGGCCTGGGCAGCGTTTGGGCGGCGCGTTGGCTGAACTCGATCCATTGGCAGCTGATGGGCCACTGACGCCGGTTGAGGTGACCAGCGAGGACGCCGCTTTACCAGGGTTGTTGCCGAAAGATGCGCGTCTACCAGCGCGGCGCGCTAGCGGCGGAGTGCTCAAACCGCAATCACGAATCTTGCTCGGTAACCGCGAGACGCCATTCATCGTCAGTCGTCATGTAGGCGCGGGTTGGGTTTGTTCTGTAAATTTAGAAGGTATTTGGGGCTGGCATGTCGGCAGTCAGGGCCGTGAAGTCGGCGAACGTTTTTGGCGTCAATTACTGCGGACCTTGACCAATGCCCCGATGGGAAATTTGCGAGTCGAACGTCTGCGTTTGGCGGTTGGCGAAGAATTAGTGGCCTGGGTTCAACCGGATCTGGCTGAGGCCGATCCCATACAATTAACCATGCCTGATGAAACCGTACAGACGTTGTCATTGCAGGACGACACGGTGCGTCTGCGGCTGGATCGTCCTGGGCGCTATCGTTTGTCGCGTGGCAAGGATTCGGTGACCGTGGTCGCCACCGTTGAAGTGCGAGAAAAGCTCGAAATTGCACGTGACGATGCGCGTTTAAAGCGTTTGGCGCAGGCCACCGGGGGCGAAGCCGGCGACCTCACGGCGATGGATGGTTTGGCTGATCGACTGCGCGTGACGCGAACCTTAGCCGGCAGCATGCAGCGGCCAGAACCCATGGTCACCGAACCGGCCTGGTTTTTGGCGGTGATGGTGTTGATGGCTTTGGAGTGGTGGTTCCGTCGCCGTCGGGGGTTGGTGTGAGTATGAGCAAACCAGCTCTGCATTCCTCTGCTTCCCAGGGTCGCAGTACGTACAGGATGAACGCGCGATGAGCGACATAACCGCAATTCCTCAGGCGATTATTGCCCAGACCCGCGATCTGGTTGCGCGTCGTCGTCGCCGCTGTGGTTTGGCTGTAGCGGCGATGGCGCTGCCCGTGTTGTTGTTGCTGGTCGTTATGCTGGATGCGAGTGCGGGTCTGCCCGCGTGGTCGCGCCTTCTGCTGATGTTGGTGACCGGTGTCGCGTCCGTCGGGATGATTTTTTTATTATTGGCGTGGTGGCGCTGGTTGGCGCCAACGCCAGAGCAAGCGCGTGCCCAAGCCGAAGTCGCATTGGGCGATCAGCACCGTCATCTCACCGCTGCAATGGAACTCGCCAGCATGCCCGGACCGTTGGCGGCGCAGGCGACGGTTCAATTTACTGACGGTTTAGAAATCAATCGTCTGACGAGTGGCTTGCCGCGCCTGCCGGTGCGTCGCGTTCTTCTTCTGGCACTTGCTGCGATCGTGGTCGCTGGCGTGGTTCACATATTGAGACCAACGATTTTCCCAACCGTAGTGCCGCGTTTATTCGATCCATTCGGCGATCATCCACCGTGGAGTTTAACTGCGTTGCAATTTGTTGATCCGCCGATTCGGGCGCGTCCGCCAGCAGCTCCGCGCTTGGTGGTTCAAGCCAATGGACCAGCGCCACGTGAATTAGTTTTGGTTGCGGAAGATTCTGCGGGCACCGAAGTGGCGCGCGTGGTGATGCTGGCCATTGGGAGCGATCAGTGGTCGGCAACGCTCAGTCCGATTGATCCGGTGTTGGTGTCAACGCTGCATTCACCGCTGCTTTTGTGGGCCGAAGGCGCAGGCACTCGTACGCATCGTCATGCGTTGGCGCTCGATGCGGTGCCATATTTGACCGGCGGTACGCTGATTCACCACAGTCCTGAATATAGTCGTTTACCGGCGCAAAAGCATCCGCTTGGCGCAATACAACCGACTATTTCGGCATTGCTAGGCAGCCGCTTGGTCGTTGCGGCAACCAGCAATCGTCCGTTGAAATCAATCACATGGTGGTGTGATGGAATAGCGCGCCAAACCGCGTTAGGTGCAGAGCTGGTCTTGGAAGATCCAACTCCTGGCGCATGGAGCGCGGTGCTGGAGGCCAATGATGGAATCGTCAGCGAGCCAGTGCCGTTTTTCACCGTTACCCGCCGCATCGATCAACCGCCAACGATTTATTTTGAACAACCACAGAGCGATGGCGTGGCCACCCCAGGAATGGTCGTGCCGATGGTGATTACAGCGGAAGACGATGTGGGGCTGGTCCAATTAACGCGCTATCAATTGCGAAATGGTGTACGCGAAACCGAAGGACGCGATGCGCTCGGCGGCATTGGTGATACGTGGCGCGGAGGATTGCGGACCGATGGAGCGAAACCTGGCGACACGCTGCGCATAGGCGCGGTTGCCACCGATAATTTTCCTCCCGATGGTCAGGTGAGCACGCCCGCTGAGCGAACCATTCATATTATTAGCGATGCGGATTATAATGAGATGGTGATGGAACAGATTGATGAACACGCTCTTGAACAAAAATATGGCTCATTGCTGGAGCGCATCGCTGAACTGGAGGCAGCGATGCATCAAGCTCCGCCAACCGATGAAAAAGCCGAGGCGCGTGCGGCTCGGCTACAAGAGTTGGCGGAACGTGCTGAAAAAATGCGTGCGGAGGTCGTCGCATTGCATCGTCCAGAACCGCTCTTTGCGATCGAGCCTGAATTACAGCAAGAATTAGAGCAGCATTTGGCTGAGCTGGAGAAAGCCGCTCGCGAAGGGAAACCGCAAGAATCGCCAGAAGAAGCAGCGGCGTTGCAACGTGAGCTTGCCGAAATGACAGCGCAGGCAGAAGCAGATGCGCTACGTGAACAATTGCAGGATCTGGCTGCGGCTCAGCGCTTGGCCGCGCAAGAGTTGGAAGATCTGAAACAGCATGGTTTGCATAACGATGCGGATCGCGCACGTTTGCGTGAAGTCAGTCGTCAGCAGCAAGAGATGGAACAGGCGCTCAAAGATTGGCAGGAATCGGCTAAGTTAGTACAAGAAGGAATTCCAGATAAAAATTCAGATGAAGCGCGTGAACTCAAACAATTAGCCAGTGATGTCCAAGCCAGCGAGTCCGATCGGTTGGTCGCCCAGGCTGGTCGTTCAGGTCGTTCAGGCCGAGTTGGAGATGCGCATACGGATGCCGTCGATGCCGCCAATCGATTGGAGAAAATCGCTGGCAAAAAGAAGTCGGGCGAAAAAGCAGGCGATGGAAAAGGATTGGGTAAGTGCAAAGGCTTTGGGCAATGCCGTTCGCAACTGCAAGGATTAGCCAAACGTGGATTTAGTCAGTCATCGTCCAAGTCGTCGAGTGGCAGCGGCGCTTC
The DNA here is from genome assembly GCA_043775355.1 of Planctomycetota bacterium. GTDB lineage: Bacteria > Planctomycetota > UBA11346 > UBA11346 > UBA11346 > BOG-1363. The sequence goes on along the minus strand of JAYVSL010000001.1, from coordinate 14,474 downwards.
CGGAGCCAGTGGTGGCGGGCAAATCGTGCGTCGTGGAGGAACCAATCCGCGAGCGAGCCAAAAAATGCAACTCTTCGGACCAGAAGCATTGAAAGCTCTGAATGGCGGTCGCGCAGGCAATGAACGCCAAGGAAAAGGCCAAAGTGGAACGGCCGCGTTGGAGACAGACGAAGCGCACCGTGCGACAGCATACGGGACCGGTGTTCGCACGACGACAGCCGGTGTTGGCGCTGCATTTAGCCCTGGTGAGCAGATTTTGATTGAAGATTATTTCCGTCGTCTGGATGGCGATTCCGTCGCACCAGCGCCCGTTCCCACACCTGCTACGGAGAAGAAGCCATGACCGCGATTATCTATCGAATGATCATCCCGCGACTGCTCTTGCTGACGTTTTTGTTTATGTGCTCTGTCGCCTCTGTCGCCCTCGCGGCAGAAAAAGCGGCTAACAAACCAACGCCATCACTCGCTCGTCAGGTGCAGGTCGGCAATCTGGTCTACGCCGGTAGCAAGACCTCGAAATGTTTTAGCGATTCGTTCCTGGCCAGCGTACGCAAAGATTCCGGCATCAATCTGGAGACGAAATTCACCCTAGTAAAGTCAGCAAGTTCTGCTGACTTTGCTGGCGTTGGTTTTGCGGTCATGACTGGCGAGGGGGCCTTCGTCATGACGGCCGACGAGCGCAAAAACATGAAGACGTGGCTCGATAATGGCGGCTTCTTACTAGCCTCGGCTGGTTGTTCGTCAAAGGAGTGGGCCGCCAGCCTGCGTAGTGAAATGGTCCAAATGTTCGGAAAAAATGCATTCACAGCGGTGACCAAAGAACATCCGCTTTTTCAGACGATCTATGATGTTCGCTCAACGACCTTGAAGCACGATGGCCAAGCGCGTTTCGAAGGCTTGATCCTGGATGGTCGCCTTGCGTGTTTGTTCTCACCAGAAGGGCTGAACGATTCATCAAAGGTCGATGGCTGTTGCTGCTGTGGTGGCAATGAAATCACCAATGCTCATCAAATCGTGGCGAACGCGTTGGTTTACGCGTTGGTCGAGTAAGCTGCGTCTGCGCATGAAACGGTGCGATCGTTGGTTGGGTGATCTATGCGTTGGTTAATGATCGCGACAGCATTGGTAGTGGTCGCAGGAGGTATTTGGTGGTGGAGCCAACGTTTGCCTGCGGCGCCACCAAGTGCTCATGTTTTATCGCCAACGGGAGTTCCGCCATTGTCCGCAGACTTAGCGGCTACGCAGGGACCAGTGATTGCTTGGAGCGCACATACACAGTCACGGTTTGAACCCTGTGGTTGCACGGCTGGAATGTATGGAGGTTTAGTGCGTCGCGCGGGATTGCTCGCAAGAGTGCCTAGCGAGCGATTAATTGCCTTGGAATTGGGCGGTTGGTCGGCTGGCCCGTTGGATTATCAGGTGATTAAAACTGGATATTACCTGCAAGGCTTGGCCCACGTTGGTATTCGCGCCGTGGCAGTAGGTACTTCCGAAGTGGCCTTGGGTGCGAAGACGCTCACCGCTCTGGCGGCACAAGCGAAGCTTTCACTGGTGCAGCTGGTAGCGGCGAATGTGCAGGGCGTTGCGGGAATTATTCCCGCGCTGCGCATTAACGTTGCAGGGAAAGAAATACTGCTGACGGCGGTCGTTCCCATGCAAGCTCGTGGCGATGGCCTGATTGTTATTGATCCGGTGGACGCTTTATTGCCGGTGATTTCCAAGGCCGGAGTCGCTTCCGTAGTGGTCATGGCAGATCTCGATGAAGCGGGGCTCGCCGCTTTGGCGCGCGCGTTGCCACAAGTGTCGCTCATCATTGGTGGCGCGGTAGAGAGTCCGACGCCAGAACCTTTAGCGATCGGCAGTGTGCGCGTGGTTCACGTAGCCAATCACGGCAAAACAATTGGTTGGTGGGCATGGGGTAGCGAGCATTGTCGTTTTGAATTAATCCACGACACCTTACCTGACCATCAGGAACTGCGCACATTAGTCGGTGAATATCAGCGCAAACTGAGCGTGACCGATTTGTCAGTTGATCACTCGCTGCCTGGTGGCGGTTTTGTTGGCGACGCCGCGTGTGCCGCGTGTCACGTCAATGCCGCTGAGATACATGGTGTCACCCGTCATGCGCAATCATTTGCCAGTTTAGAGCGCAAAAGTTATCAGCATGATCCCGAATGTATTCGTTGTCACGTGACGGCATTTGCTCAGCCCGGTGGCTATCTTCGTCAGCAGCCGAAAGATTGGCGAGCCAGCGTTTCCTGCGAAGCATGCCATGGTCCTGGGCAAGCTCACGTCGTCGCAAATGGACGCGGAAGTCCGCTACGTCCGGTTAGCGCCGCGACCTGTGCGCGTTGTCATGATGCAGAAAATAGTCCGCAGTTTAAATATGAGGAATACTGGAAACGCATTGCTCACGGGCGTTGAAATGGTTCGTCGAGAGCGAGAAGAAAAATATTCAGAGTGGTATTTAATTTGGTTATTTTACGGCTTATTCATACTCGGAAATAATGTCGCCTTTGATATGGCGATAAATTCGATGCTGACATTTCTCGCAGGTACACATGACGTACCCAAGCATGTCACTTTCGACTTTCGCTAATTTTCCGCCACAGGCGTTACAAATGATCGGCGGCCAAGCATCACGCGGTACGATGTGATCCCATCTCATCGTGACTCCTAAGAATTGGTTTGGCAATGAATCTGATTGGTCGTGAATCGACTGATCACGTTCCCAGCTATCAGCTTTTTTGCCTTCCGGGCAACTGCGGACGTTTCTGTTGAGCTCGCTGACGGTGTCTCGGGTCGTCGATCGCGAGTCGATCTGATTAAAAATGCCTGATCGACGTAACCTTGCTAGTGCAGGGTCAAAATAAACGCACTAAGTACTTGGCAGGTGTTATCTTGCCAAATAAAAGTCGCAGTTGCATAAAGTAGTTTTGAGTTGCATACAGTAGAGCTAATTCGCAGTATGCCGCCCATTCACCCGTTTGGAGCTCACGTGTTACCCACTCAGCGGCTGTCGCCGAAGAATCAGGTGACGATTCCTCGGGAGGCCCGCGCCCTGCTTATGGCAGGCGACGTGGTCCACCTGCGCGGGATGAAGCATGCGATGAGTAAGGCCGCCGGTGGCGAGGCGTTTCCGATCTTGTTGTTCATGACGGAGAAAGAATTGCAGCGGCGCGAGCAACGGATCCTCGATGATCCAGCGTTAACGCCTGAGCAACGGCTGCACCTGGTCACGGCGCTTAATGGTGAAATGGCAATGATGGCCATTGATGCACAACATCGCGTGGTGTTACCCGCACATTTCGTGTCGTACCTTAGCCTTGAGCGCGACATCTTTTTCATCTGTACCAACACCACCATCCAAGTGTGGAACCCAATTCATTACCTGCGTTGGACCGGCCAAGAATCCGGACCCAGCCATAACCCCGCGCTTACCGCTTACCTCATGATCTGAACCATCGCTTCGAAAGGCCTGCCATGAACGATGACCACCTTTGCCACTTAGTTCGCGCTCTGGACGCAGCGGTGGAGTCATCGCCGTCACTTGGCGCACAGCAACGGATTGCGTTGTGCGCGAGTCTCGATCATGCGGCTTTACGTTTACGTTGTCTGACTTCGCGCCTTGGCCCGATGGCTGAGGAAAGTCCTTACCTCGCGTTTTTACGCCGCACGACTCGTGCGCCTGCGGCCACCCACGCGGTGGCGGCTTCTGCCTAATCCTGATGACTGACGCCCATGATCATCCAGCTGCCGATCTGCATGTTCCCGTTCTGCTCGCCACCGTGGTCGAACAATTGCGGCCACGCGTCGGTTTGCGCATGCTGGACTGCACGTTGGGCATGGGTGGTCACAGCGCCGCGTTGCTGGCTGGCGGTGCGTCAGTGGTCGGTGTCGATCGTGATGGCGCTGCGCGCTCTTTGGCAGCGAGTCGATTGCTTGGTGTGGGTGAACGCTTCGAACTGCGGGCTGGCACTTTTGCCGATGTTGCGGAGGCAGCGGTGAAGGCGGGTGAACATTTCGATGGCGTCCTTGCCGACCTCGGCGTTTCCAGTTTGCAATTGGACGATGGCGAGCGCGGTTTCTCCATGCGTTCGCTGGTGCTTGCTGATATGCGCATGGATCGGGCGAGCGGCGAAACGGCGATTGAGTTAATCGATCGACTGGATGAAAACGCGTTGGCCGATGTGATCTATAAATACGGCGAAGAGCGCCTAAGTCGTCGTATTGCACGAGCACTCAAAATCGCTCGCAGTGAAGGCGTCGCCACCGGCGAAGAATTGGCCGCAGTGGTACGAAAAGCCGTCCCAGGACATCATCCGCGTCATCCTGCAGCGCGGACATTTCAGGCGCTCCGTATCGCGGTGAACGATGAACTCGGGCAGTTGGAGCGCCTGTTAGCGCTCCTGCCGGATCTGCTGACTCCTGTCGGCCGTGCGGTTATTATTAGTTTTCATAGTTTAGAAGATCGTCTAGTAAAACAGGCGTTTCGGGCGCATCGCGAAGCGGGCCGCTTGGGTGCGGTTGCCAATCGAGTGATGACGGCCACGGACGCCGAACTCGCGGCGAATCCGCGCGCTGGTGCAGCGAAACTGCGCTGGGCTTCAAAGGTCGATGACCGCCCAACCTATTACAAAGCTGATGATGTCGATGACGACGCCAGCGATGCCATTGACGAAAAGGTCGAGCTATGAAACGCCTTGATCTTGCGGTGCATGGGGTTCTCGCTCTGGCATGGTTTTGCTGTGCGCTGGGCATCGGTATCAAGATTGCCTTGCTCGGTAATCAAGCCGCGACCGCCGGCAAGCAACGTGGAGCTGATTTTAAAGCGCGCACGGAAATGGTGTACCAACAAGATCGTCAGCGTGCCGTTTTCGAGCAAGAAGCCTGTGCTCCGGCGATTGATCAGTTGGTGCGTACCCTCGAACTTCCACTGCAACCACGTGTCGTCACCGCTGCGGTGAATCGCTACCCCTAATTTATGCCTGCTACCGACAGTCATGTTCCGATTACCGCCCAACCCTGGCGCACCGCACTTACGATGCTGGTGTTTGCCGGGCTTTTTGCCTATGTCGCATTTCGTCTTCAAGTGCTGCAGATCGACGAAGCGAAACACTTAGCGGAAATGGGCGAGCGTCAGCGCACGCGGACCTGGACGATTCAAGCGGCTCGTGGCGGTGTTTATGACGCGGACGGCGTTCCGTTAGCGGTCAGTGAGGGCACCTGGACTATCGTGGTTGATCCTATGTATATGGATGACCGCTTACGTGCGACGGTCGAGCTGTCACGTATTCTTGAGCTAGCGCGCGAAGATCTACGCAAAGAATTCGAATTGCCACGTAATGGCCGGACGTTGGCTCGCGGGATCAACGACGACCAAGCGCAGAAAGTCAAAGCGCTGAAATTGGCAGGCGTCTATGTACGCAGAGAATTCACCAGACGTTATCCAGAAGGCCCGCTCGCAGCGCAGTCTTTGGGTTTTGTGCTGCGCGATGGCAAGGGCGGCGCTGGAGTTGAGCAAGTTTTCGACGGTGATCTGGCGGGTACTTCGGGTAAAGAAGTGGTGACGGTTGATGCTCTGGGCAAACCGTCGCTGACGGATGCGGAAAGCATTCCTCCACAGCCAGGCGCTCACATTCAATTGACTATGAGTGCGCCGATTCAGCGTTTTTTAGAAGCGGCTTTGCTGGATCAGGTGTCGAAGTGCAAACCATTGTCGGCGGCAGGTATTGTCATTCGTCCTGCGACGGGTGAAGTCGTAGCGTTGGCTAGCTATCCGACTTTTGATCCAACCGATTTATCGAAACTCAATGTCACGGCCCTGCGTAATAACGCGCTGACGTTTCCTTATGAACCAGGTTCGACCATGAAGCCGTTGTTCGCTGGTGCGGCAGTGGCAGATGGTCTGACTTCATTTGGTGAAATGATCAACTGTGAAAAAGGTGCCTGGACTTTTTCAGAAGGGCGCGCGCGACGCACCATTCATGAGAAAACCGGCGGCCACGCGATTTTGAGCGTTACCGACGGCATTGCATTTTCAGATAATATTCTGATGGCCAAGCTTGGTGTGCGGATGGAACCGGAACGTTTACATGAATGGATGAAGCTGTTTGGTTTTGGCAAAGTGAGCGGCTTCGCCTTACCTGGCGAAGAGCCCGGCCAACTTCCGCGCGCGGCGAAATGGACCAAAGTTAACGAAGGCATGTCGCTGCCGATCGGTCATGGTTTCATGGTTACGCCGATTCAATTAGCCATGGCCCATGCTGCTATAGCGAATGGCGGTATGTGGTTGCCGCCCCGTTTGGTCAAACGCATCTGGGCGATTGGCGATGGCGAACGTGAACGCGATCTGCCGTTGCCTGTGCTGACGCCAGCACGTCGCATTTATTCTCCGGAAGTCGCCGCAGCCTTACAAGAAGCCATGACCCACACGCTGACGGAGGGCACCGCCAAGAGTTCCGAATTAGTAGGATACACGGCCGCAGGAAAAACAGGGACTGCCGAAAAAGTTATTAATGGTCAATACAGTGGAAATCACAATATCGGTAGTTTTGTGTGCTGGGCGCCAGCTGAACCCAATCTGCGGCCTGAGCTTTTGTGCTTAGTCGTTATTGATGATCCAACCGTCGGCAGAGGTTTTGGTGCGGTGGTGGCGGCGCCCGTGGTGCAACAAGTCTTACAGAAGTCCCTCGAATATTTGCGTGTGCCAAAACATCCGGTGGAAGAAACCATTCCTCCACGTGGTACTAGTCGAGTGGCGACCAAGGTGCGTCGATGATGGACGCTGCGACCCTCTTTGCCGGTCAAAGCCTCGTTTCCGGCCAAGGCCTGAACGGCGCTATTCCTGCCGTGGTGACCGGTGTTTCTCGTGATAGTCGGCTGACTCGTCCGGGAGAGGTCTACATCGCCACCGGCCCGGCAACGGATCAACCCGTGCATGCACGTCAGGCAATTGCCAACGGTGCCTATGCGATTGTGGCTGAATCCGGTCTGGTGCTTGGTGATAAAACCCCCTTGCTGCGTACGTCACATGCGCGTTGGAGTTTCGCGCGTGCAAGTGCGGCGGCTCATCATTTGCCTAGGGCCACGCTGCCGTTGGTTGCCGTGACGGGTACCGCCGGCAAATCCACCACCACGCATTGCGCCTGGTGGGCGATGGGCGAAGGAGCAGCGCGCATCGGTACGATTGGTTGGCATGACGGTAAAACCGAACGTGCGAATCCGCAAACCACGCCGCCGCCAGAACAGCTGCATGATTTTCTGTCTGAATTACCAACGAATTGTCCTGGCGTGGCGATGGAGGTTAGCTCGCACGCGGGCGATCAACATCGTCTTGCGGGACTGACTTTGGCAGGACTCGTCTTTACCGGGCTAGGCCACGATCATTTGGATTATCATCGCACGAGTGGCGCGTACCTCACCGCAAAATTGCGCGCTGTTCGTCTGCTGAAAAACAATGGTTTGTGCATCATTAACGCGGATGCATCCGATGCTCACGCCGTGGCGCATGCGGCCAGCGGCGCCGACGCACGGGTGGTGATGTTAGGTTTTAAGCGCGGCGACTCGCGGTTGGTGCGAGTCGCTGGCGGTTGGCGCCTGCGTCACGAAGCCGTCGATTATCGCTTGCCCGTTCGGCTGCCTGGTGATTTTAATGCGTGGAATGCGGCTGCTGGTGCTTTACTCGCCACGGCTATCGGCGTGTCGTTAGTGACCGCGTTGGATCGTCTGGCGAGCATGCCAACGGTACCAGGGCGTCTTGAATTGCTGGCGTCGCATCCCGATACCTATGTTGATTTCGCGCATACACCTGAAGAAATAGCAGTGATGCTCGCCGCCGTGCGCAAAGAATTTCCGAGTCGACGATTGGTGTGCGTGTTTGGCTGTGGTGGTGATCGTGATCGCAGTAAACGCGGCCCGATGGGATGCGCCGCGTTGATGGCGGATCACGCGGTATTAACCACGGACAACAGCCGCAGTGAAGACCCGAAAACGATTGCCGAAGAAATTATTGCCGGTTTGCCGACAGGAACTCCGGTATTTTGGGCGAACGGAGATGATCTCGATAGTGGTCGTTGGCTGGAAGAAATTCGTCCAGCATATGGAGCACGCAGTGATCGCGTGAACGATACGCCACGTTCAGTATTGGTTGAGCTGGATCGTGGAACAGCGATTCGTTTAGCTCGTGCTTTAGCTGGCGATGACGGCGTGGTGGTGGTGGCAGGAAAAGGCCACGAGACCGACCAGCTCATTCGTGGGCAGACTTTACCGTGGGATGATCGCGCTTTTGTTCGTCAATTAGGAACGTTGGGGAAAGCGCCATGAGCGGTCGTCTCCCGTTGATTCATCCTCTGCCTGCGGCGGAGCTGGTCCTGACCGCTCGCGACGTTGAGCGTCTGACCGGCGGCACGTGGATCGGCTCGGAACAGCAGGTGACGATTCGTGGCGCGGCCATCGACAGTCGTGCCGTTACACAAAGTTGCTTATTTGCATGTCTGACGGGCGCACGCGTTGATGGTCATGATTTTGCCGAAACCGCAGTCGGTGATGGCGCCGTCTTGGTTCTTGCCAGTCGTTTGGTCAACGTGCCGGTCCCGGTGGTGTTGGTGGCGGACGTTGCTGCTGCGCTGGGCGCGATCGCAGCCGAGTTCCGTCGTCGTTACGATCGTTCATGTACGTGGATCGCTATCGGCGGAGCCAATGGCAAAACGACCACCAAAGAATTAATTGCGGCGGCCTGCACGGCTGCGGCGCCAGGGCGCGTTCATTTCACGCGTGGAAATTTGAATAATCATTTGGGCGTACCGCTGACGGTGTTGGCCACTCCGCCTGGGATGCGTTATGCTGTCATTGAATTAGGTGCGAATCATCCCGGTGAAGTTGCTAAGTTGGCGGCTATCGTGCGCCCGCATCTTGGTGTAGTCGTATCGATTGGCCCGGAACATCTCGAAGGATTTGGTAATTTAACCGGAGTTGCACGTGCGGAGTGCGAACTTTTCGCCGCATTGCCCGCTGGTGCTCCGGCGCTCATTGGTTTGCATGGAATGGCGGATCATGTCGCTGCTCATGACACCACGGTGTCCGCATTGATGGATATTGTTCGCACGTCTGCCGCTGGTCGTAAACTTTCTTTGATCGGTGGAAATGGTCCCGATCACCATCAGGTTGAAGGCACGGTGCAGGCGGAATCGATTGAAGTGCAACTTGACAATACGCCCGTATTGCTGCCGTTATTGGGGCGTCATAACCTTGCCAATGCGACGCTCGCTTATCATGCGGCCGTGGCTGCGGGTATTTTGCCTGCAACGGCGCGTGAAGGATTACGCTGCGTGCGTCCAGTGGCTGGACGATTGGTACCACGACGTTTGGGCGCGCATCTTATTATTGATGATACGTATAATGCGAATCCAGCGAGTATGGCTGTTGGATTGGCGGTCCTCGCAGAGCAAGGCGGTCAACGCTTGGCAGTGCTTGGTGGCATGGCGGAACTTGGCGATGCCAGCGATGCGGCTCATGTTCAGGTCGGCGCTTTAGCCGCGCAGCTTGGCGTGCCATTAATCACGGTTGGTGATTCCGCACTGCGCATGGGTGATGGTTATCGCGGTGCGGGCGGAACGAAGTTGTCTCATGCGGCTAACCGCGCAACGGCGGTCGAATTGGTGCGTCGCGCGTTGCTCGAAGGACCAACCACCGTGCTGGTGAAAGCCAGTCGTTCCGCTGGACTGGAACACGTCGTGCGGGGATTATTGGAAGGCGTTGCGCTCGAAGTGGTCGCGCGTGAGGGGACAGCCCCATGATGAAACTCATCAATGATTTGCTCGCCTTGTGGGATTTGCATTGGGGTCCGTTGCGCTTGTTTGATTACGTTTCGACCCGCGTGGTCGGCGCGGCATTTACCGCATTTGTCTTAATGATGTTGGTGATGCCGCCGTTGATCCGTTGGCTGAAACGCAAGAAATTCGGTGAATCTGGCGCCAAAGGCGACGGCGCGGTGGTGGTCGACGCGATGCGTGAAGGCAAGAAGGGCACCCCCACGATGGGTGGTCTTGGTTTGGTGCTGTGCATCGCCATGTCGGCCATTTTATGGTGCGACCCGACCAGCTGGCGGACGTGGTTAATGATTTTTGGATTACTGTCCTTTGCCTTAGTTGGATATCTTGATGACCGCACGAAGATTTTTAAAGGAGCAAAAGGTGCTTCGTTATTTGTTAAACTCGGCATTCAAATTGGTGCGGCGCTGATTTGCGGCGTTGGACTTTACCTGATCAATCAGGACATCGCCCAGCAATTACTCACGGGCGCTGATCGTCCCGCCGGATTTCCTCAAGATTGGTATAAGAAAACTTTGGGTGACGATTCGGTCGCGGTCCATCAGAGTTACATTGTGCGCTTAGGCGTTCATCAATTATCGTTTCCGTTCGTACCGGTAGAATATGCGCTGAATCTCGGTATTTGGTCGGTGGTGTGGGTGGTATTTGTTACCAGTGCCTGCGCCAACGGGGTGAATTTTACGGACGGTATGGATGGACTTGCTGCTGGCACGATGCTGATCGCGGCGTTGGCTTTCATGGTCATTGCTTATCTGACGAGTCGCGTGGACGCAGCTGATTATCTGAAGGTGTTGTATATCAGCGGTGGTCAGGAAATCGCGGTATTCTGCGCTGCCATTGCGGGCGCTTGCCTTGGATTTTTGTGGTTCAACTGTGCGCCAGCAGAAGTGTTTATGGGTGACACCGGATCTCAGGCATTAGGTGGCGCACTGGGTTTAGTGGCGCTCAGCACCAAACAAGAATTCCTGATCGTATTGGTCGGCTTTATCTTTGTTATGGAAGCCGCATCGGTAGCCATTCAGATCGCCAGTTACCGACTGCGTGGTGGCAAACGGGTATTTTTATGCGCGCCTATCCATCATCATTTTCAGTATAAGGGTTGGTCGGAATCGAAGATTGTCATGCGTTTTTGGATCATCGCAGCGCTGTTCGCTCTCATTGCCCTTGCGACATTGAAAGTGCGGTGAACCAGTGATTTACCTCGCCATCGATGAAATACGGCATGACGATTCGGAAATCGCAGCGCAATACCACGCGAATTCCGAAGGCGGACTGGTGAACTCTGCATTGCTTATAAATCATTCGGATGAGTTGCTAGAGAGCGAACTTCTCAAGCGTGCGCATGTTCAGGCCGGGGAAGAATTATGACCGCTCACTGGCTGCGTATTCAACTGTGGTTTCTGGTCGTTGGGCTGTGTTGTTTCGGCTTGGTGATGATCACCTCGACGACAGCCATGGGCACCAACGTTATCGCTGCAGGTGGCGACGGCATTACGCATGCATTTCTCATCAAGCAGGCGATCGCTATGGCCGCAGGTGCGGTGATCGCGATGGTCATCGGCAGCATGGGTGCCGAACGCTTGCGCCATGGTTGGGTGGTGGCGCTGGTCGTGGTTGGTGCCTTGGGATCGTTGGCATTGGTGCATGTCATTGGCCGCGAAATTAATGGTGCCAAGCGTTGGATTGATCTGGGACCGATTAATCTTCAACCGGCAGAGCTGGCTAAATTTGCTGTGGTGATCGCCGCAGCATGGCATTTATCGCGCGTCGCAGAACGGGTGCGTTCGACGTGGTACGGCGTGGTGGTGCCATTGGCTGGATTCGCTTTAGTCGCAGGCCTGGTTTATATGACCAAGGATTTAGGTTCCGTGGTGGTGATGGCGGTGGTGCTCGGCGCCATGATCGTTTTTGCTGGAGCGCCATGGTGGTACATGGTCAGCATTGCTGGCTTATGCGCTCCGGCGTTGATTTATTCCACCGTCATTCAGGTATCGTATCGTCGTGATCGTATGTTGGCTTTTTTGGATCCATGGAATGCGGATGGTCCTGCCGGCTATCATTTGCGCCAAAGTTTTATCGCCATTGGAAGTGGTGGATTGTTTGGTGTTGGCTTGGGTCAGAGCACGGCGAAAATGTCGTTTCTTCCTGAAAAACACACGGATTTTATCTTCGCTGTTATCTGTGAAGAACTTGGGCTGGTTGGCGCGCTCGCTGTTGCCACGGCCTTCCTATTGTTGGTGTACACCGGACTGATGATCGCGGCGCAAGCACGTGATCGACACCTGCGTTTGCTGGCGATTGGTTCGACCATCGTGTTGGGGACGCAGGCATTTTGGAATATGTTGGTGGTCACTGGTTCAGTGCCGACCAAGGGTCTGACGCTGCCGTTTATTAGTTACGGCGGTTCCAGCGTAGTGGTGTGTCTCGCGCTCATCGGCGTGCTTGATGCCGTGGCGCAAGCCAACGTGCGCAGCAGTAATCGCACGAGCACGAGCCGTATTGGTGCAGCAGTAAAAGGCGACAGCGACAAGGCTTGGCGTTGGCAGAACGAGGGGGCTCAATGATTGTCCGATGTCCGATGTCCGATGTCCGATGTCGAGTAGACCCAGGTATTCCGTTGAGTTGGAAGCCATTGGGTCGAATCACGTCAATGAGCAAAAACATTTCTATCCCACGACGACATCGGACATCGGACATCGGACATCGGACAAGTTTTTTGATGTCCGATGTCCGATGTCTCTTAGGCCCCGGTATTCCGTTTAACTGGAATCGACTGGATCGAATTACGTCAATCAACAAGAGTGTTTCTAGCCCACGACGACATCGGACATCGGACATCGGACATCGGACGAGGGGCAATGAGCATGCCTAAATCTTCTGGAATACTTTTCTGTGGTGGCGGAACTGGCGGGCATGTGCTGCCTGGCTTAGCGGTTGCTGCGGCCTTGCGTGAACGCGGTGAGCATGGTTTTCGTTGGATCGGCGATCCTGTTCGTATTGAGGCGACGCTCGTTCCGAAGGCGGGCATCGCCTTGTTGCCGTTCGGATTGTCGCGTCCACGTCCGCATAGTCCGCGTTGGTTGCTAGCGTCGTTGGGCCAAGCCTGGGGTTGTTTCCGTGAATTGCGCCGTTCTCCGCCACGCGTGGTGGTGGCACTTGGTGGATATGCCGCGTTATTACCGGGATTGCTTGCGCCTTTGCTCGGCCGACCGCTGTTGGTGATGGAACAAAATGCCAAGAGTGGTCGGACGAATCGTTTGCTGGCGCGTTTTGCTCAAGCGGTGGTCACGCAATTTCCGGAAGCACGTCGTGGCTTGCCGGTGTCACGGGTGAGTCAGCTCGGCAATCCCGTGCGTCCAATTGCATTTCGTCAACGTGGTCACAGCGCGCAACTGACGGTGTTGGTGGCTGGTGGAAGTTTGGCTGCCAGTACGCTCAATGATCTGGTGGTTCAGGCTGTGATCTCGTTGAATGATCTGGCTCAACTGAAAATTATTCATCTGGCTGGGGAAAAAGATCAGTCGCGAGTTGCCGAACAATATCGTGCGGCTGGCATCGACGCCGAAGTGATGGGTTTTTGTAACGAAATGCCCGAGCTTTATCAGCGCGTCGATGTGGCGATTACCCGTGCAGGTGCGACCACCGTGGCTGAATTATGCGCGGCGGGGATTCCTGCATTTTATATTCCGTTGCCATGGGCGGCAGATGATCATCAGACGGCAAATGCTCAGGCGGTTTGCCGGGTTGGTGGTGCAGAGGTCTTGCCGCAGGGCACCACCACGCCAGCGATGTTAGCCGCACGCTTGCGCATTTTAGTCGGTGATCGCGCCATGGTTGAGCGCATGGGTTTGGCCGCACGCGCATTGGCTCGTTCTGATGCGGCGGCTGAGGTTGCCGCGTTGGTACAAAGTCTTGATCGTCGTCAGAGTCGCGGCGCTAAACGCGAGCGACGTGTGGCTGCACGTCGGCGAAATCTTCAGCTGGTGTCCGGGCAGCGAAAGGATCACCCATGATCACCGATCGTTTTCGTGGCCGTCACGTCCATCTCATTGGTATTGGTGGAGCAGGCGTCAGCGCGTTGGCTCCGCTATTACAGCGCGTCGGTGCGATCGTCAGTGGATGTGATCAGAGTGACGGACCGGCCTGCGTGCGTTTGCGCCGCGCTGGGCTGACGGTTCATCGCGGTCATGCGGCGAATCACCTCGATGGGATTGATCTGGTGGTCCATACTGCCGCCGCAAAAACGGATCATCCAGAGTTGGTCGCAGCGCGTTTGCGTGGTATTCCACTGATGACGCGTGGCGAATGTTTAGTCGAATTGATGGCTGGCACGCGCACGCTCGCCGTTGCTGGAAGTCACGGTAAAACCAGCACGACGTGGATGCTCGGTCATTTGTTGACCGAGGCTGGACTTGACCCCGTCGTGATGGTCGGCGGCTCAGTCACGTCGCTCGATGGTGGTGCGCGTGTTGGCACCGGTGATTTATTTATTGCGGAGTCAGATGAGAGCGATGGGAGTTTTGCTCGGATCGCTCCGCACGTCGCGATCGTCACCAATCTTGATCACGAACATATCGTTCACTATGGCAGTTTCACTGCGCTAGAGGACGCGTTTCGTGAATGGCTCGGACATATTCCTCCCCA